>SFAU01000151.1 GCA_007096045.1 Microcystis novacekii Mn_MB_F_20050700_S1
CTGGTAATGTACCGCAAGTCCTTCGTCATCGCTGTGCTTATCTAAATGGTTGCCTTTTTTAACTTTTTTATTGATCTCATTAAGCATTTCTACTTATTGCAAAGGTGAGATGCTCCCAGGAAATCAAGCTAGATAAAATTGTTGATAGCCGACGCTAACAGGTGTGGTGGTTCCTTTCAAAACAAAGACTGCATCGTTAAAGAACTTAATAAAGCGATCGCAGTGTGCGGAAGTACCAATGGGAAATTGACGTATTCGCCAACGATTATTGGAATTTTGGCTCTTCTGGTTTCTGTGTGGAAACGAGGTCTATACTGATAGAATATCCGCAAAATAGTCTTAAAAGTCTTGTCCAGTAAGCATTTCAAGATTCCATAAGCAAAAATTATCACACTCAAATAGAGAACCAGCATTATAAGCACAGGCAACTTTGGGCGGATCTAATAATGTTTTCAAGCGTTGATCGGCAATAAATGACGTTCCTGCTTTAATAGAAATACTGGCATTTTTTAAGTCATCTCGATCGATGGTTGAATCATGTAATGTACCTCTGGCCGTAGAAATTAATGTTTGCATTAAGCCAACACTGATCAAATGAGGGGTGATAGAATCAGATACATAACCCGGTTCTTTGCGGATAGCGTCTGCTTTTCCGTTCGATTCGGTGGCGATGGTGGCAATAATAATTACTGCCGGCACATTAAAATGTTTTGACCATTGATTAATTTCATCAGAAAAATTATTCCAAATTTTAGTAGTAGTCGCTGGTTGACCACTGGTTCGCTCAATGCCGCTACCTTCAATTTCCACTCCATCTTCTGCCAATCGCCAGCGTACACTATTAGGAAAAGCCCGATGAAAATTTTCTAGGGGATTATTGTCATTGTCATCGGCAAGATCGGGAATTTCTAAAACTTGTCCCACGGAAATTTGATTGGGATTGGCAATATCGTTGGCTTCTTGAATTACCACAAACTTTGAAGCATCACCATAAAATTTTAAAGCAATTCCTCTGAGGGTATCTCCAGATTTAATCGTGTAGGTTTGCATAAAATCATCTCCTGATGTTGTCGATCTTTACTCAATTGTTACTGTCCGAGTTGTGCCATCCCAAGTTACAGAAAGATTCAGTGCTTGTGCCAAATCTACTATTTTCACAAAGCCGAATTGTTCAATTTTATTGATGATTTCTTGTTGGCTAGTTCCAGCGGGAATATCCATCGGTTTATTGCTGTGTTCAATCAGCAAAAATTTTAAGGATTTTGCTTCTTCTCCATCAGCAAATTTTAATTCCATCACTTCTTGATCACTAGCAGTAACAATTTGCCAATTAAAAGTATCTAGCAAAGGACGAATCTTGACGATACTTTTTTCATTAAATATCTGCGCTTCTCGGAAGGGTTTTCCTTGAACAACTGCTGTGATACTAGCCGGAGTTTCCACTAAACCAGAAACTCCAGTTAATTTAGCTTTGACTAGCGCTCTAAATTGATCTCCTACCTGTCTTTTACTTAAGGATGTATCCCAAGGTAAAACCATTGGATCCCATTTTCCTTTTTGGGGTTTATTAGGAAACTCCCGTTCCACTTCTCCATGACCTAAAACGGTTTTAGCTGTTACTTCAATATCATAAAAATCACACAGTTCTGCTACTACCTGCGCCATGGTTTCCCATTGATTTTTAGTCATCGGAAACTTACCCGCATTGAAGGGTTTTTCCACCGCACCACTCATACAACAGACGCTAACTCCAATTGAACCCGTACCAAACAGTGCCGTATGAGCTGCATAAACATTATCTGCGGTAGAAACATTATCTTTAATTGAGTGAGTTCCTCGCACTAACTTACCATCATCCTCGATTAAAATATGATAATGAGATTTATCGTTGCTAGATGCTTTATGTCCCCCTGCTGTCCAGTGAATAATGATTCTTTTCATCGAACAGTTAGGCATCCATGTTGTCGGTACAATTCCCATAATTTTAACCTCTCAATTATTCAATTATCTGGTTAGTCAATGAATTAAACTAAGCTCTCACGGGAGGGCGAATAGCAAAGTGAATGTGGTCATCATGACCAGGAGCAAAATTGCATAGTTTTTGTCCCAAAAAAGTTTCATTTCTCAGGGTCGCGTCATTAAAAAGCACTTGACTAACCAGTTTTTGTCGTCTCATGGCTTTAATCAGAGCGCGGGCTGCGGTTCGGTCAAAATTGTCACTTTCCCAAGTGATTCCGCCATGTTGTCCATCCCTGCGCGGAAGCCTTACATCACACATTAAACCCGTTTCATGGCCTGCGTGTTGAGGGGTGTCTCCTCCTGTGGGTTTACTAACATCATTAATAGAAAAAGCGGCACTACTAGGATTAGAAACTCGGAATGTATTATGATAGTCAGCAGCAATTTCTAAGATGGCATCTGCTAACCAACTTGTTCCGAAATCATGATCATCATTAGTTTGATTTTTCTCATGATTAATTAAGCTAATAGAAGGATTACTATCGGGCATGGTTTGCCAACGAGGTGCATTGGCCGCTTCTAACCATTTCTGAGTGTTATTGCCCACATCTATTCGTCCATCTCCACCTAGAGTTTCTCTCCCTGCAATAATCGATTGAAATAATTTAATAGCAAGAATGAAACCTGTATTCAAGGCTGCACTATTAGGATCACCGACAAAAGTATAGCCAAGGGAATGTAATCGCTGTTTAACCGCAATCTTATCGGCTGTTCGGTTGATTCCTCCTAATCCAACACTTCCCGTTAAATTCAGGGTAATTGCACCTGTTTCCTCGGGTAGAGAAGCCTTGATTTCGATTTCTACACTTTGATTATCAATGGCTATTTTAACAATGCGATCGCCTGCTTGTAAGAAGACAAATTCGGCTTTCCATTCTCCTCCTTCTTGTATTTCAATATCATCTAGGGGGAATTTTTTATCAACTAAAACGGTCAATTTTTTGCCTTTGTCGGCAGCAGCGGCGGTTCCTTCAATCTGAAAACTTTGTCCCACTTCCACTTCTTTGGGAAAACTGGTTACTTGTAAGGTATCGGGGGGTGCTGGAATAACAGTTCCGTTGGTTTTTGCTAGTAAAGTCCTCGCTTCGGGAACAAGTTTTAACACTTTGCTAATATAACTTATATCGGCAGCAAAGCCTTTACTTTGAATAAAACCGATAAAGTTTTCAGGAGTTTGAGTATTTTCTTCTAATCCTTTATAGGGTTCACGGGTTAAAAATTTCCAATAACCTCGCACAAATTTGTCAATATCCGTGAATAAGCAAAAGTCCATCGCTTCCGATTCAGAAGGTACTTTAATCGATTTAGGAGTAGCAAAGGGAGTCATTTCCTTGCGCCATTTTAAACCAGCAAAGTTTTTCTGTTCCTCGGCTAGTTTACTGGTGGCTCTAGCGGACTCTAATAGCCATTGAGCGAGAGAAACTTCTTTTAAATGACTAAAATGATCGGGAGGAATGTCTGTGAGATTAACCGATCTTTGAGAAGTGTTGTCAACTTCTTGAAAAATAGTAGCTAAGTCAGTTTTAGCATATTGTTGAACTAAGTCATCTAGTAAGGCCATTACCATCTCCTGTTAGCGACCAAGAATAAATCATTTTTGATTGGGTAAGAATAGATAAAAATTTCCGTCTATTACACTATTTCGGCAAACTCTTCAAACACAAAATGTTCGTCCCGATTGCCAAAACTTTTATCAGGCCATTTCACGCAAAAATGTCTTTCTTCCAAGCGCACATCCAACACGGGATAATCTCCCGGTTCAATCTCGAATAAGGTACTTGCCTCTAATTCAGAGGATTGATCTGTGGAGGGTTTAAGAACAGTTTTTTGAGTAATTCTTAGGGTCGCCGGTTCTGGTGTGGAGTTGTCCTCAGCATCCCCAATTAAACCAACTTTAATCGCTTCTGCCATCTTTTCTGCATCAAAAAGAGCCATGTCTGCTTGGGAATCCACAAAGCAACATTCAATTAAAATCGCTGGCATTGAAGTATTTACCAACACAGAAAAACGGGTATTTTTTACTCCTCTATTTTTAAATCCTAGCTTGACAATTTCCGTCAAAACTGATTTAGCGATCGCTTGAGAAGTTTGACTAATACCATAAACCTCCGCTCCCATTGCCTTGGTGGTGGGTTGAAAGGCATTAAAGTGAATAGAAACAAAAATATCAACGTTGTTACTATTGGCTTTATTGGCTCTTTTTCGCAAAGAATCATTAACACTAACGGCACTGGTTGGGGTACAGTTAATTACTGAATGACCCGCTGCCGCTAGTTTAGCAATTAGGCGAGTACCCACCTCTTTAATAACAACATCTTCCTGTCTAACTCCCGATGCGCCAACGTCATGAGGTGGGCAATTATGACCCATATCAATCCCAAATTTCATCTGTATAGCTCCAGTTTATTCAATGTTTATTGATTGGTTAATTCCTCTGGATATACTCTACCTCAATTAAACTCATAAAAATTATATTTTTACAAAAATTTACTATTGTTTTATGGCAATTTTTATAGAAAGTTCGGCAGCAAAAATGCTATTCTAAAGCTTAATTTAGAACAGCCATACAATCAATTATTTTTCTTAACTATTAACTTGAATCCTTGTAGCTTTTAGCGTATCAGAGACTAAAGCGGGCAAGCCATGAAATAGCTTATCCGGTGGCAATACCCAAGGCCGATAAAACTGCATTTCAAGGATCATTCAGCCAACTTTTCAGTTTTTGAAAGAGACCGTTGACTCATAACTTAGCTCCTTAATGAATAAATAAATTAAACAAATTGATCTGTAGCCAGAATTTGAGCCAATTTCTTCTCCCTGTCAGCCAGAGTTTCTGTGGTGGGAATATGGTCTAATAAACTGCTATAGAAAAAATAGGCAAAACCAGCAAAATCTCGCTCACGAGTCTCCTGAGTTTGTGCTTGAATTAATTGGAAATTTACCCGTCTATCACTGGGTTTTAAACCAGTGAGAATACCGATGACGGTGGGAATATGTTCTTGCGCTGCTTTTACCTCTAATTTATCGATTTCGCCTTCAAAACTAGGCACATTTGGACGATAAACTTGTAAGGCCATTTCTTCGATTAATCCCTCCTTTTCCCATGCTTGCCAATCAGCTAAAGCATGATCGATCGAAAATCCTAAAGGATTGGGAGAAATGGAGAGAATACAATCATCTTTTTCCGCTTTAATGGTTTTAAAAATCAATCGCACTAACTGAGTTAACTTCTCCTTGCGCCAATCTTTAAATTTCGCTAATTGGGGATTGCTTAAGGGACTAACTGAACCAGTTTCCTCTTGAAAAAGTTTGATAGTAAAGGAGTCAAACCCCATGCTAAAATCAAAATTTTTAGTACCATTAGGCAAGAGTTTTGCGTGATGAATAGCGAAGTGATCATCTAATTGAATACCATCAATTTCATAGTTTTTAACCACTTCACGAATGATACTAATCCAAAAATCTTTAACTTGAGGATGAGCGGGATTTAAGCGGCAATTCCCATCACCATCAACTGTATTTTCCTGTTGATGAGTAAGCATAAACCAATCTGGTTTTTGGGCAACTAAGGGAGCAGCCGGAGGAACCATTAAACCATATTCAAACCAAGCAATAATCCGAAAGTTATACTTTTCTGTCTGATTAATCTCAATGATTTCTGCTAGTAGATCTCTACCGACTAACTCTTTTTCAAGGTTGACTTTTTTGAGTTTTTCTTCATTAGCAGTGAAGATATTATCAGCAATTTGTGATTCAAAAAACACATAGCCTTTATTCCAAACCACTAGATAAAGAGTATTAAAACCTAAATTTTTAAGTTTTTCCAACCCAGTTTTTAAGTTGTCTTTAGACTTGAGAATATCACTGTCAACATTGGTGATCCAAACGCCCCGTATTTCTTCTACTTGTACATGATCATCAAAGAAAAATCCCGCTTTTCCCACTGAACCTTGTTCTGCGGCTAACTTGACAGAATAATGATTATCTTTGCGAAAATAGGATTTAATTGGTAATTTAGTCCCCGCTTTGATTAAGAATTTTTGCCCACTATTGAGGGTTTCAGAAAAAGCTGTGGAAGACTTGAAAAACGTATCCTGAAGAATATGAATGTGCAGCATATTTTTTACTCTCTCTCAGACAAAGGATAAATGAACCTCAAATCCGCAGCAGCGAAGGGTTCGGAAGACAGACAAAGGGCAGCAGGAACAGGGAATAACTCCACGTTCTCAAGCGCACTTAGTTCTGATTAATTCTCAGAATTTGCCCACGGCAAAATATAGTTAATAACCGAACCCCACAAGAACCCATGCTTCCTCCCATTGACGTAATGTCAAGACAAAAGGGTTTGGGATCAAAGATTGGTTAGTTAGGGAAATAATTTGGGAACACTTTCCCTCGATAATAACTATAGATAAGCAAAAAATACTTAAATGTAACAAAAAAACACATAAATGTAACAAAAAAACACATAAGTGGGGAGATGTAATTAAATATCAGACTTATCGAGGTTGAATTAAGCTACTAAACCCACAACCAGCATAGGTAATCAACTGGACTAACCTATATTACCAATCATTAAGTCGATTGACAGCCTTTCTCATCCAGATGAAGTGTAACCTATTTGTACCTCACTATTAAGATAACTGCTCTCAAAACCTAAAAATCGTGAGCGAGGGTTAGCCATCCGTTAAAACGGATGGTAGTCGAGCGAACAAGGGGATTTATCCCCCTGTATCATTTATTAGTTTGATTCTCGATGTATTTTTTAATAGTTTCCGTAGAGGCGTTACCAGCAGTTGAGCAGAAATAACTAGGAGTCCACAGAGTGGGTAACTTTAACAATTCTGGGAACTCTTTTCTTAAGTGATGAGATAGTCTCCCTTTAATTCTTTTAATTATTGTTGAAGGAGAATAGCTAGGAGCAGACTCTAGGAATAGATGGATAGGATCTGGCCTGATTTCTAAGGCGATTAATCTCCAGTTATTTTCTTGGCACAGGTCAAAAATAATTGACGGCGCTCTCAACTTAATGTCTCCCTTTAATACTGCCTTTCTTCGTTTTGGACACCAGACAAAGTGATAGTTAAGCAGTGTTACCGAATGAGGATTTCTTCTATAATCTTCCATTGTACTCTTGACACTTGACAATTAGTGTATTTTCAACTTATCCTCTATACAGGAGGTAAGTCAAAATGTATGGAGTTCAACAAGTTCTCATTCATGCAGACAGCGAGATAAGGGCTATCTTAGAGTTTATTTGCGAAGAAGCTAACAAGCTGGCTAACTGTGGTCTTTATTATTGCCGGCAGATGCTTTTTAAGGCGGGGCGATACGTCAAGAAATACCACCTGGATTCTCAGATGAAAAATCATCCACATTTTCGATCTCTGCGGTCATGTTGCGCTCAACAATTACTTCATGATGTAGCGGAATCTTTTTCTTCCTATAAAGGGCTTTTAAGTCTTTGGAATAAAGGGCAGTTACCTAACAAGCCTAAACCGCCTAAATATCGAAAAAAAGGAGGAATGGCGGTAGTAAGCTATCCATCACGGTATGTAAAGCAATCCGAAAAAGGCTTAAAGTTTTCCTTGGGAGAGCAGGTAAAAGCTTGGTTTGGGATTGATAGTTTTTATCTGCCAATGCCTTCTAATTTAAGATTTGAGGACATCAAAGAGTTTCGACTTGTTCCTAGAAATCTTAGTTTTTATCTTGAGTGCGTTTACGAGCAACCCGCTCAAGAGAAAGTCAAGCCTAATAATAAGGTTCTAGGAATAGACCACGGGCTAAATAATTGGTTAACCTGTGTTTCTAATACGGGCAAGTCTTTTGTTATTGACGGGAGAAAAGTTAAATCACAAAACCAATGGTATAACAAGCGAATTGCTCAAATTAAGACTGGTAAGCCACAAGGGTATTGGGATCAGGAATTGGCTATTTTAACCGAAAAGCGTAATCGTCAAATGAGAGATAACGTTAATAAAGCCGCCAGGTTTGTTATTAATTGGTGTCTTAACAATGACATTTCTACTATCGTCTTTGGATGGAATCAACGACAAAAAGATTCTATTGAGTTAGGGAAAAAAGTTAATCAGGAATTTGTTCAAGTTCCCACTGCCAAGCTGAAAGGACGTATTAAGCAATTGTGTGAACAGTACGGGATTAATTTGATCGAGACTGAGGAAAGCTACACCTCAAAGGCTTCTTTTTTAGATAATGATTTGCTACCTAAATTCGGTGAAAAACCCGAAGGGTGGCAGTCATCAGGTAAAAGAATTCAAAGAGGTTTGTTTAAAGCTTTTAATGGTCAGTTAATCAATGCTGATTGCAATGGTGCAGCCAATATTATCAAAAAAGTAGCCACACAGCTAGGGGTTTCTCTAGATAAGGTGGGTAGGGCATCTTTGACAGTGCCACAGCGATATAAGTTAGATAGGCTTTCTAAAATATATCGTAATCGAATAGAAGCGCAGTTTCAACCCGCTTCTATTCACCACAAAGAATCCCTGTTGTTTTAACGCAGGGAGATGTCAAGCGGATATCACTGCCAATAGAGTTCGGTTTTACCGTTATGGGATGAGCATTGACGGGGGTACTATTTTAGGTAAGGAATTTGTATCTAGTCAGTGATGAAGACGATGTTAGAGGGGTCTTTACCGAAATTAAGCGATATTTTCCCGCCAACTGACCATCAGGACCGGGAAACTTTCACCCCCAATGCTTTTTATCCTAATTTATCAGAATGGCTCAAGCGATCGCAACTGAAAGCGGAAAGTGAATGGTTCGCAGCGATCGCATCTTTAGAAAATATCTTATTACAAAACCCAAATAAGGCTGCCAGTCGGGGTTTAATTCTCTCCGGTCCGACGGCTTTAGTCAGAGAAAGCAAGGCTTTAAGGGGTTTTAAATTTGGTGTTTTTACCGTTAAAGCTTTAAAACATTTACAATGGCTGGGTTTGCAATTGCCTTCTCAGGAAAAATCCGCCGCCGATATTTCCCCGACAGAGATTCATGAATTGCCTCTCTTGCCAACGGATCCGATTGCTAATGAAAGATTTTGTCTGGTTTTTAGCGAAAGTTTCGCTCTTTTGCTGGTTTTAGGCGAAGATCAGTGGGGTTTATCCTCTTTTCAATTTTCCTTTGATCCCGTCCTCACTCAGCAAGCTTGGCAGCAGTTGCGGCAACGATTAGTTAATCTGCGTTATCCGCAAATCGAGACTTTAGAGGCAATTATCGAGGCTAATGGCAGTCCCTCGCCGGATTATCGTCTAGTTAGCCAATTTAGTCGCCAATTACTGCAAAATTTACCCGACCAGTCTAACTTAGACCTGAAAAAAACGAAATCGCCTATCAATGCCGAAATCACTCCCCCAAAGGAAGATAATTCTAATTTAGAATCGGGTTGTGATTTGGAATTATTGCGCGCTTTAACCCACGAAATTCGCACCCCTTTAACCACCATTCGCACCATTACCCGATTATTATTAAAACGGGCCAAAGTAACGGAAGATGTGGAAAAATATTTAGAAACAATCGATTTAGAATGTAGTGAACAAATTCAGCGCATGGAATTAATTTTCCGAGCCGCAGAATTGGGTATTAATCCTCTGGGAGATAAACCAATTCAATTAATTCCAATTGCCCTAGAAAAAGTCTTTCAAGATAGTATTCCCCGGTGGCAAAAACAGGCTAAACGGCGCAATGTCAATTTAGAAGTTAATGTACCGAAAAAATTGCCTTCGGTAATTAGCGACCCGAATTTATTGGATCAAATGTTAAATGGAGTCGTGGAAAAATGTACTCGCAGTATGGCTAGTGGTGGCCTGTTGCAGGTACATATATCAACGGCAGGAAATCAATTAAAAATGCAGTTCCAAACTCAGGTAAAATCGCCTGATCTTACCCTCAAAGCTTTAGGAAAAGTCTTAATGTTTCAACCAGAAACGGGTAGTTTAAGTCTGAATATGAAGGTAACTAAAAACCTTTTTCAAGCTTTGGGAGGTAAATTTATTGTGCGTCAAAAACCCGAAGAAGGTGAGATTTTAACCATTTTCTTGCCCCTCGGACGCATTAAATAAGTTGGGATTATTATAAAATTTTCATCTTGGAAAATAGGCAAACTTGCCAAGAGAATGCTATACTAGGGCAACAAACATTGTTAATAGTTGCCATGGAAAAAACTGTTTTAATTTTAGGTGGCACTGGTCGCATTGGTCAAAGTGTCGCCCTAGATATTATTAATCATACTGCAGCTAAAATTATTGTCACTGGACGGAAGGAAAAAGCGATTAAATTACTGCCAAGAATGCAGTTTTTGGCTTTAGATTTAGAAGAAATAGACAAGCTTAGACAGGCAATTAAAAATAGTGATTTAGTCATTCATTGTGCTGGTCCCTTTCACTATCGCGATGGCAGGGTAGTAAAAATTTGCATTGAAGAAAAAGTCAATTATATTGATGTTAGTGATCATCGTTCTTTTTATCAAAAGTTAATACCCTATCGAGAATTAGCAATAAAAGCGGGAATAACTGCCGTGGTTAATACGGGAATTTTTCCCGGTATTTCTAATAGTATAGTGCGGGAGGGAGTGGAACAGTTAGATAGGGTAGAAACGATCCGTTTAAATTATGCCGTAGCCGGTTCAGGAGGTGCGGGATTAACTGTGATGCGGACAACTTTTCTCGGCTTAAAAAAGCCTTTTTTAGCTTGGATTGAGGGACAATGGCAAGAGATTAAACCCTATACTGCCAGAGAAATAATTGACTTTCCTGCTCCTTTGGGTAAAACTGGTGTTTATTGGTTTGATATGCCAGAAACCTATACTTTTGCCGAATCTTTTCCAGTGCAAAATGTGATCACAAAATTTGGTTCTATTCCTGATTTTTATAATCACTTAACTTGGATTACTGCCCATATTTTTCCCGATGCTTGGGTAGAAAGTTCTCAGGGAATCGAGTTTTTTTCCCAAGTTAGTTATCGCATGACAGAAGTAACCGATAAATTTTCGGGAATTGGGGTAGCAATGTTAGCAAAAGTCGCCGGATGGCAAGGGCAGCAAAAAGCAGTTTATCAAGCAACTATGGTTCACGAGAACACTGCTCAAGCAGCTGGCTGGGGAACTGGCAGCGTGGCAGAATTAATCTTAGCGGCAAAACTCCAAAAAGCTGGGATTTATCCCGTGGAACAAGTGTTATCCACAGAACTATTCCATGCTACGATGAAAAAAAGAGGTATTAAACTCGATCGCTCCTGTGCAATTGTGGCTTAGAAGATGAAAAAAATCTGGCGTTACCTAGGGCTGTTTTGTTTAGTTTTGTTACTGACTTTATCCCCTATCTTGAGGATAGCAGCCCAGAATAATCCTGCTAAACAAGGACAGGAAATACCCCTGGAAACTTTGGGAGAAGTTTTTCCCGTCATGCTTGATAATCAAGAACTTTTTACTATTCGGCAAGGAATAGGTTCTTTTTCAGCGCAAGAAAGAGCGAAATCGATTACAGCTAGAATCGAAAAAATTGCCGATGACGATGCTCTTTCTCCTGAAGATTTAACCATAAAAATCGATCCTGAAGACAAAAACCCTTCGATTATTTTGGGAGATACGGTTATTGCTACTATTACTTCTAGAGATGCTAAATTACACGCAGTAACTCAAGAAGTATTGGCCGAAAGAGCTTTAGCAAAGATTAAAGCAGCTCTTGTCCGTTATCGTCAAGAACGTCAACCAGATAACCTCTTAAAAGATACAGCTTTGACGGTAAGTGCTACCTTGTCCACGGTCTTAATTTTCTGGGCAATGATTTTTATATCTTCGCGGGTTTTTCCCCAGATTCAGAGATTAATCACCTCCTTAGTTCCTGGGGTTGGATTCCAAAATTTTGAGATTATTAGTTCCAGGACAATAGGAATTTTTTCCCTAAGAGTTTTGCAATTTATCCGCACTCTGATTATTTTAACTATTCTCTATTTTTATTTAACTTTTATCCTTCGTCTTTTTCCCTGGACTAGAAAATTTGGCGATGGTTTTCTGCAATACTTTTTTAGTGCTTTAGAAGTTTTTTCCCAAGAGATAGCAAAATATTTACCAAATATTTTTATTATACTGCTAGTTGTTTTTATAACTCACTATCTGTTGAGAGCAATTAAACCATTTTTCACTGCATTGGAAAGAGAAAATTTAGTAATTCATGGTTTCTATCCCGATTGGGCAAAACCAACCTATAATTTACTGTCACTGCTGATAATTGCCTTAGCTATAGTCATCGCTTTTCCCTATCTACCCGGATTTAATTCTCCTGCTTTTCAGGGAGTGTCGGTATTTTTAGGGGTGCTATTTTCCTTGGGTTCTACCTCTGCTATTGCTAACGTGGTAGGAGGAATTATCCTTATCTATACCCGCTCTTTTCAACTAGGAGATAAAATTTCTATTGGTGATGTTATTGGAGATGTGATTGAAAAAGGATTATTAGTCACCCGTATTCGCACACCGGCTAATAGAATTATCACGATTCCTAACTCATCGCTGTTAAACACTAATGTGATTAACTTTAGCGTCTCTCAAAGGGAATTCAAAGAGCCTTTAATTTTGCAAACCACAGTCACTCTCGGTTATGATTTACCTTGGCGTAAGGTTCACACAACCCTAAAAGAAGCAGCCTTAGCAACCCAATTTATTGTCTCAGAACCTGCTCCTTTTGTCTTGCAAACCAGTCTCGATGATTTTTATGTCAGCTATCAGCTAAATGCCTATACCGATCATCCTAGCAAAATGGTGTATATTTATTCTGAATTACATCAAAATATTCAGGATAAATGTAACGAAGTCGGTATCGAAATTATGTCTCCTCACTACAAGGCTCTCCGGGATGGCAATCACAGCACTATTCCTGAAAATTATTTGCCGGAAGATTATCAAAGTCCTGCTTTTGGTATTCAGTCAAATCCTCAGAAGTAATAATTTTCCTAATAGCTTTAATCGCTTTTGTCAAGCCCTTTTGAGTTATTGTTGATAATTCTTCACCAAATTCACAATTAATAGCAGGAATAAATATTCCCCAGGTGCTGGGAGTTTGTTGATAAATTGCTTGAGTTAATGCTAATAAAGAAGCGGGACTTTCTGCATGACCTAAATTATTCCATTCGGTAACTGCCGCTAATTTTTCTATCTGGATATCGGTTTGATTAGATAATACCGCATCGACAAAAATAACTAGGGAAGCATCAGCTATATCGGCTGCTAATTCAGGAGTCAATTGATGGGTAGCAATGACCTGTACATGAGGCCAATTCTCCTCGGCGATAATTTCGGCTATTCTCACTCCCACTCCGTCATCATTTCTTAAAGTATTACCATAGCCGATGAGCAGTATTTTAAAATTATTCATGGTTAAATACAGGAAACAGGGGTGGGAAACTTAACAGTAAGTAACTTTTCCCTAATTAGCTTAACTTGGTTCGGGATTTACTTCGTTGCCATGAAAGACGCTGTAAGTAGATGGGTGGAATTAAATATAGATGAACGTAGGTTGGGTTGAAGTATGAAACCCAACGTCTGCATGGGTTAGGAAGTGCGCTAACCCATCCTACAAATAATTGTGCCTCCCTACTTATAAAAATCTTCGAGATGTTGTTTTAGTTGACGAATTGCCATACTACTGTTGCGATTGTCAGCAATTTCTCCACAGAAAGAAACTAGATTTTGTAGGTTAAAGTTAGGAAAATATTGACTTTGATAGCGAGGTATATACTCTTGATTTTCTAGCCAATAAATATAGAGATGTTTCTGACGATACAACCAAATTTCAGGCACTTGATAAGGCAGATAATCATCCACATTCGAGTAACTGGTGACATCAATTTCTAATACTAAATCGGGGGGAGGATCATTTACCCAGTCAATTCTGGCTTTCCCTGCTATAGCTGGCCAATGGTCAATATAAAAACTATAATCTGGTTCAATACCACTTGTTTCTGGTAATGCCATGGTTACGGGAGTAAAAGCCTCGTACTCACGCCCCAGATAATCCAATAAGGTGGTGATAATATTAGCAATTAAATGGGCATCCCGCCCATGCTTGGGAAGTGGAGACATAAGCAAGACTTCTCCATTGTGATATTTGATTTTAGGTCGAGAATTGTCGCCCCTTTGCCGAGACAAAGTTTGATAATCTAGCCAGGTGGCAGGTAATCTCACTAAGGATCCCGCTGGTAGCTCGATTTTATCTGGTGAAACTAAGGCAAACATGACGCAAGGTTTAAGGTAAATGATGAGAAACGCTGTAAAATAAGTATAGGATATCTTCGATGCTCTCGATACCCAGCTTAACCTAATCGATAAATTAACTGAGTCTGGTAAGAAAACTTAAGCCTTGATAGTAGTTTCTTGATGAGCCAAAAATTATGCTATCGACTAACACAGTTTCCCCCCATATTATTCCCCCTCTCGAAAATGGCGATAGATTAACCCGTCCCGAATTCGAGCGCCGTTATCAAGCAATGACACAGCTAAAAAAAGCTGAATTAATCGCAGGAGTTGTTTATATGGCATCCCCCGTCCGCATCAAAAATCATGGCAATCCTCACGCTCGTATTATCACTTGGTTAGGATACTATTGGTACGTTACACCGGGGGTAGAATTAGCAGATAATACTACTGTGCGACTGGATGGGGATAATCAACCACAACCAGATGATTTATTAAGAATAGAAACCGGTGGACAATCAAGCATTAGTGAAGATGGTTATCTGGAAGGTGCGCCGGAATTAATCGTGGAAATTGACGCTTCTACCGCTTCCTACGATTTACACGAAAAACTCAAAGTTTATCGTCGTCATGGAGTGCAAGAGTATATTATCTGGCGAGTAGATGACCAAGAATTGGATTGGTTTCGCTTAACTGATGGGGAATATTTGCTTTTAGAATCTAATCAAAATAACATCTTTTGCTCCCAAGTCTTCCCTAGATTATGGCTAGATAAAAATGCTTTATTATCGGGTAATTTAGCCGAAGTTTTGGAGGTTTTAAAGCAAGGAATAGCTAGTCAAGAATATCAAATATTTCGAGAAAATTTGCTCAATGCTAATTCCATCTAGCGAGGGAAAAATCTCAACTATCGGTAAACATTATGAGCTTATCTACTTCGATAATTTCCCCTGTATCTATTCCCCCTCTCGAAAATGGCGATAGATTAACTCGTCCCGAATTCGAGCGCCGTTATCAAGCAATGACACAGCTAAAAAAAGCTGAATTAATCGCAGGAGTTGTTTATATGGCAGCTGCAGTGAGAGCCAAAAACCACGGTAAACCCCACGCTAATCTTATCGGTTGGTTAACTGCCTACGAAGTGGCGACACCGGGAGTAGAAACACTGGATAATACTACTGTGCGACTTGATGGGGATAATCAACCACAACCAGATGCTTTATTAAGAATAGAAACCAGTGGACAATCAAGCATTAGTGAAGATGATTATGTAGAAGGCGCGCCGGAATTAACAGGGTAATCGCACGTCGTTTTGTATAGATGGTAACAGACAAAAATCCCTAACTGTTGGTTTGGTGACGACGAACTGGCCTGAGTTAATCTGAGAGGAAGTGAAAAATCCCGTATTTTAGTGGTTGAGTATGGCAGAAGGCTGACAGGGGGACAAGCAAGAGTAACCCATGCGGGCGTTGGGTTTCATACTTTAACCCAACCTACGTTCATCTTATATTTAATTCCACCCACCTACTTAATCGTTCTCATGATCTGTCTTGTCAGAAGAGACTCTCTTCGATGAGGAAATCAAATCTGAGCGGGTTTGGTCAAGAGGTCAGGCGATAAATTGTATCCTTAGCTACCGAAATTAGAGGATGCAAATTTGAGCCTTTTTGTCAATGCGTAAGTCCTAATGATATCGAACATGATTTTAGTGCATTAAAGAGAGCCAGAATGTATGCTCCTGTGGGTACACCCCTTGATGAAATCATTCGTACTTATTGTGTCGCCCAGTGTCTCGTTTTTATTTGAAATAACTATAACTTCTGTAATTTCAGCACCATCTCCACCAGTTCTTCTGGGGTCAGGTTTTTCAGGCTTTCCCTGTCTAGTAGCGGAGGCGGTTCTTTTTGCTTCATCCTCTCAATCTACACTTTTTTCTGTTTTTGTCAATCCCCTGACCTGAATCCTTACGGAAAAATTAAGTTTTGAAAGTTTAACTGCACTTTACTATACTTTCACTTTACCCTAGAAGAGGGGCATCAAAAAGTCAAAAAATATACATGAAGACGGTCAACAAGGAGGGAATACCCCAACGCCGCCATCCCCAGAAAGAAGAGGGGTTTTAAGTGCGGATTGAAAGAGCGACCGACAGGGTGACGAGGTTGAAAGATTGGGGAGGAAAAATACCATGACGACAACCGTTCAACGCTTAAGCCAACTGAATTTTGCATCCCTATCCCCGATAGGTGGATTGTTCCCATCCCCTTCTGCCTGGGGAGATCAGGTATTTTATTTCTTGATGCTCGCTCGCTTCTCCGATGGTCGTGAAAACGGGTACAAGGACAACGAGGGGAATTTTGTCCGGAGCGGGACAACCCCACCCTACAGTCCCGCTGGTGCGGAAAATGCCGTGAAAACAGAGGCAGATGCGGCTCGCTGGCGCAAAGCAGGAGTCAAATATGTGGGAGGGACGCTCAAGGGGTTAGAGAGCAAAATCGGCTATCTGAAACGATTGGGGGTGACGGCACTCTGGATTAACCCTATTTTTAAACAGGTTCGGTTTCGGGAAACCTATCACGGCTACGGCATCCAGAATTTTTTAGCGGTGGAACCCCACTTTGGCAGCCGCGAAGACTTGCGGGAAGTGGTGCGAACTGCCCATGCCAACGGCATCTATGTGGTTTTGGATATCATTTTGAATCATGCGGGTAACGTCTTTTCCTATTCGGGAGAACAGGATCGTCCTTGGACTGGGGGGATGTACCCGGTTGAGGGTTTCAACGATAAAAACGGTAATCCTACCATACCCTTTGCCAAACCCGATCCGCAAAATCTTCCCGATTATGATGGGGCATTATTTCCGGTTGAGTTGCAAGCTCCCGATACCTTTACCCGTAAGGGTTACATCAAAAATTGGGACTACGACCCCGAATTCCGCGAGGGGGACTTCTTTGACCTGAAGGACATTCATCACGGGTACGGTGCTGCTGATGATTACCAAGTATCTGATGCCCTGCGCCATTTGTGTGAAGCCTACAAATACTGGATCGCCTACGCTGACATCGATGGTTTCCGCATCGATACGGTCAAGCACATGGACATTGGCGCAACTCGCTACTTTGTCTCAGTGATGCGCGAGTTCAGCCAAAGCATTGGCAAGGAAAATTTCTTCCTGCTGGGCGAGATTACCGGCGGGCGCAAACGAGCCTACGAAACCCTGGAATTAACTGGACTCAGTGCCGCTTTAGGGATCGACGATATTCCCGATCAGCTGGAATATCTGGTCAAGGGATACCGCAATCCCAACGAGTATTTCAGCTTGTTCCGTAACTCGGAGTTGGTCAACAAAGATTCCCACATCTGGTTCCGCGATAAGGTAGTGACTTCCTTTGACGATCACGACCAAGTACGCAAAGGGAATCAGAAAGCTCGTTTCTGTGCCGATGCCCATGCCTCGAAAGTCGCGCTGAATGTTTTAGCCTTAAATGCTTTAACCCTGGGCATTCCCTGTATCTATTACGGCAGCGAACAGTGCTTTGATGGGCAGGGAGGGAGCGATCGCTATATCCAGGAGTCGATGTTCGGCGGTGAATTTGGAGCGTTCCGAACCCGGGGACGGCATTTCTTTAATGAAGACCATCCAGTTGATCGGGAACTCGCCAAAGTCCTGGAAATACGGCGGAAAAACATCGTCTTGCGTCGCGATCGTCAATACCTGCGCCCGATTTCAGTGCCCGATGATGGAGTCCGCTTCAGCTTGCCGGAGATGGTGGGGGGACAGATTCGTTCTCTAGTGCCTTGGTCGCGGATTTTCAACGGCCAGGAGGTGCTGCTGGCGATTAACACCGATTA
>SFAU01000152.1 GCA_007096045.1 Microcystis novacekii Mn_MB_F_20050700_S1
TCTGGTAATGTACCGCAAGTCCTTCGTCATCGCTGTGCTTATCTAAATGGTTGCCTTTTTTAACTTTTTTATTGATCTCATTAAGCATTTCTACTTATTGCAAAGGTGAGATGCTCCCTCCTAACACGAGCAAAATCTGCTAACAACTGCAATGCTCGCTTTCCCCAGAAAAAGGGAAAGGATGGGCAAGTAACTCATCCTTAACTTATCATCTACTAATTAATTAGGCTCTTCTGGTTTTTGTGTGCAAACGGGGTCTATACTGATAGTTTCTTCAGTAAAATAGTCCTAAAAGTCTTTCCCCGTGAACATTTCACGATTCTATAAGCAAAAATTATCACACAGCAAGTGACTTTTGGTAGGATATGATCCATATCTACCCGGTCCCTGTACTTGGTGGCGAAGTTCAAGAGGGAATCGAGGAGAGAATCGGAGAGATAGTGAGGTTGTAGGCCTAGATCGAGTAATTTTGTGTTTTTAGCGTTAAAATAATGTTCCTCTAACTCGATGCGCGGGTTGTCAAGATTGTTAATCTCCACATTTAACCCTAATGCAGAACCAGCTTTTTTCACCATCAGTGCCAAGTCACCGACGCTAAACAGTTCGGTAAATTGGTTAAAGACGCGAAATTCCCCGGATTGAGCAGGATTAGCGATCGCTAATTCCAAACAACGCACGGTATCGCGGATATCTAAAAATCCTCGCGTTTGACCACCTTTACCGTACACTGTCAGGGGATGACCGATCGCCGCTTGAATACAAAAACGGTTTAAAGCAGTGCCAAAAACCCCATCGTAATCGAGACGGTTAATTAACATCTCATCCATTCCCGTCTCTTCGGTGAGGACTCCATAAACCACCCCTTGATTGAGATCTGTGGCTTTTAAACCCCACATCCGACAGGCAAAATGGATATTATGGCTATCGTGGACTTTGCTGAGATGGTACATACTGCCGGGCTGTTTGGGATAGGGTAAAGTATCCTTACGACCGTTATGTTCGATCGTGATGTAGCCTTCTTCAATATCTATATTCGGTGTGCCATACTCACCCATGGTTCCCAGTTTTACTAGGTGCGCGTCGGGAAATTCCTCTTTCATCGCGTAGAGGATGTTTAAATTGCCAACTACGTTGTTAACTTGGGTTAAAACCGCGTGTTCGCGATCGATCATGGAGAAGGGTGCAGATCTCTGTTCTCCAAAGTGAACAATCGCATCCGGTTGAAACTGTCGCAGGGATTGAATCAGAAAGTCGTAGTCATTAATATCCCCGACAAAAAGATCGATCGATTTTCCTGTTAGATCTTGCCAGCGTTGAATCCGATGAGATATGGGTGCGATCGGTGTTAAGGTATCGCATCCCAATTGTAAGTCCCAATAGCGACGAACTAAACTATCAAGTATGCCTACTTCGTAACCTCTATTTGATAGATGGAGTGCCGTTGCCCAACCACAATAGCCGTCTCCGCCAATAACCAAAACTCTCATACAATATCTGTAAAGTTTATACACTCGTCCTTGGTAACTCTAGCAGTTTTGTGTCACGCTTTACCAGTTTAATCCCCCTGAACATAGAGGGGTGTGGGGTGATGGGGTGTAGGGTGTGGGGTGATGGGGTGATGGGGAAATGGGGTGATGGGGAAATGGGGTGATGGGGAAATGGGGTGATGGGGTGATGGGGTGATGGGGTGTGGGGAGAATAAATAAAGGTAGTCTATTGACAACTGCTCACTGATTACCACTGTCCACTGAAAACTCAAATCTGCTCACTGATGACTGATAACTGATAACTGCTCACTGATAACTGATAACTGATGAGGGTGTTCTAGAAAACTTGACAAGGAAACGGATTATAGGGAAACTCAGCTTGTTAGTCAAGGTACGAGAGCAAATCTCAATTTCTTTTTTACTTTTTACTTTATTACTTGATCTTATGCGTTGGCAAGCTCGGCAAAAATCTTCGTTTCCCTTGTTTCCCCTATACGGATTTTTGGCATTTATCGTCACTTGTCTGATTATTTGGGCAAGTTCTTTCTATCCTCGTTCTAATGCTCTGGTGGGGGGTGAGTCTCTCCCCGCACCTTTTAGGGAGTTTCAACCGGAATGCGCGGATTATGTTCTAGAAAATAGTTCTTTTAAGGATATATCGAGAGTTTTTGATTGTAAAACCTATAAAAACCTCTCCGATCGCGTGATTCTACCCTTATCTCTCCAAAAAAACGATATTAGTCTCGATAATTGGTCAAATAACTCGGCAACAGCGATCGAATTAGCACCCTGGCCGGAAATTCATCCCCGCGCTCAAGAGACAAAAGTGCCGATTTTAATGTATCACGACATTTTACCGGAAAAAGAGGTATTTTTTGATGTTACTCCTGACGAATTAGAGGCACATTTTCAATTTTTGCAGGAAATCGGGGCAACTCCTATCAGTATCGATTGGTTAATTTCCCATCTGCGGACAGGTATCCCCCTTCCCCCTAAACCGGTTTTATTGACTTTTGATGATGGTTATGGGGGACATTACCAGTATGTCTATCCTTTATTGAGAAAATATGGCTATCCTGCCGTTTTCTCGATTTATATCAATAAAATGACTCAAAAAACTGGCAGAACCAGTGTCACTTGGCAACAACTCCAGGAAATGGCCGCCGATCCTCTAGTACAGATTGTCTCCCATAGTGTTAGTCATCCCCGGGATTTAAGATTATTGTCCGATGCAGATTTGGAGCAAGAAGTCAAGCAATCGAAACAAATCTTAGAAAAAGAATTGGGCATTCCGATCAATTATTTCACCTATCCGGAAGGGAAGGCGGACGATCGAGTGAAGGAATTCGTCAAAAAAGCGGGTTATCGGGCGGCTTTATCGATGAATGACCTCGATGAGCATTTTGCGGGACAATCCCCCGATTTACTCACGATTGGACGCTTTGGGCAATCGCGCACGCGAGAAGTTGTACCGCAAGCTTGGGGGGGTGATCCCTTACCCCGTACCGATGGCGGTTTTAACTTTGCCACCACCATCCAAAAACGGGAAGTGGAATTTCCAACTAATACACTTGTGCTAATTAGTGGCGGGATTCCCAAAACCATCCACGCTGATAGTCGTTATCAAGTGGAGGAAATTATCGCTGGCACAGAAGCGATCGCGGCTGTAGATGGCGGTTTTTTCTCTCTCAAGGAATTGGACTCAAATCAGATGATCGGGCCGGTTTTAAGCCAAAATGGCGGCTTTATCCCAGGATATGAGGGAGAAATCGACAAGTTAGAGGGTCGTCCTTTAGTAATCATTACCGATCAATGGGTGCGTTATCTTCCCTTTGATCGGGCCCGTCATAATACCCTAGAAGGAATTGTAGCGGAGGCCGGAGATGATCTCAAGGTTACGGATGCTTTTGTCGCAGCCGCTTGGTTAGTCAAAGATGGACAACCACAACCGCGGGAATCCTTTGGTACACTTTACGGTTTTGATGCCCTGCGTCACCGGGCTTTTTGGGGGATTAATCAGGCAGGACAACCAGTTATCGGGGTTTCCAGAGAGCCGATCGATTCGATGGCTTTGGGAGAATTATTAGTACAGGCAGGTTTTCGGGACGCAGTGATGTTAGACTCAGGAGCAAGCACCTCCCTCGCTTATCAAGGTCAATCGCAAGTGCATTATACTCCCCGTCCCGTTCCCCATGTTGTCGCTTTATTTCCCCCCACAGAAACCTATATTGTTCCCATTAGTCATGTGGGGATTCCCTGCGTAATTTTCGCCGATTCCTGTCCTGCGGGGAGTTAGGAGACAAAAACTTATTAACCAGAAAACGGCTGAAGCTATGTATCTAAGAAAGCTCTCAGGGCAATTTTGTACTTGTTTTTCAGCCGTGGAGAAACCAGACCACCTTGCTGAATCTGTGCGAGAATTGTGGCTGAACAAGAGCCTTTTGGAATCGGACTACCCGCAGTGATTAAACTGGCTAATTCCGTGGCATCCATCTCCCGGGCAAATTGATAGGCAATCACAGATTCACAGACGATAAAATTCGGGACACCAAGGCCGGGCAAAAGCACACAAGTAGCTTCTGAACTGCTTCTTCGAGTTGTAACATTGACAAATAAATATCTATTTTCAGAAGTCTTTGCGATCGCAATATAGAGATGTTGCTTATTAGGGGGTGTATCGATTAAAAAGGCATCCCCCAGCTTGACCACCAGACTAGCCATGTAAAGCTCCATCTAAATAGGCTTCTCGCTGGGCTTCTTGGCTAATATCTTCGATTTCCTCCTCCGTTTTACCCATAAATCGCAAAACATCCTCCACTAAAATTGGAATAGTCGAACCATGGGGATCCTTCCATTCTGGTAGATCGTGAGTCCATTCGGCTACAAGAAAGGGATCGAGATGGCCAAAAGTGTTGTAAACCTGTTTAAGAATCATTTCTTCTTCTTCACAGAGTTCTTCATTGCCGGGATATTGCAGCAGGTCAACATAATTAGAATCCCGGGGAGAAATATATTTCGACCACAGGGGTAAGGCAGAGTCCACGGGTTGTCCTTTAATCAAATCATAAACACCACTGAGAACTGGACCATAATCCATTGATACATATCTATCCCCGGTAATTGGTTGATCCATGGTTTGTAAAGCAAGACGGTCAGCTATATAGAGCATTTTCAGCAATCCTAAATACTTCATCGGTTTGCCGTGTAGCTTTAAGAGTATAGCAGCGGCTTCCACTGCTTTCTCTGGATGAAACCGAAATTTGATCGTCATAACTACTATAAATTCACTGCTTTTTTATGACACTTTTATTACACTTTTATTATAGTTATTATTCTACATCGGCCACATTTAAGATTTTGTCCCAGTGGTTGAGGCTTCTAGCCTGATTTCTAAAAGATGCTGCCATCGGCTGCTATAGGTATGATCGAGTTAAACCTTAGCCCAAGATTCTACCATGGAGATCGAACGTCTTAACGCCCTTTCTGATAATTATATTTTTCTCCTCTATGATCGCGCACAAAAAATCGCAGCCGTGGTGGATCCGGCCGAACCTGAACCCGTTTTCAGGCGATTAGAGGCTTTACAGGTGGATTTAGTCGCTATTTTTAATACCCATCACCACGGCGACCATGTGGGGGCTAATCAGGCTTTAATTAATCGTTATCCCCATCTTTGTGTTTATGGGGGAAAGGAGGATCGCGGTCGCATTCCGGGGCAGCAGGTGTTTTTAGAGGAGGGGGATAGGGTGGAATTTGCTGGTCGCAGGGCCGAGGTTTTCTTTGTCCCTGGCCACACTCGCGCTCATATTGCCTATTATTTTCCCCCGGTTAACCCCGGAGATTACGGCGAGTTATTCTGTGGTGATACCCTGTTTTCTGGGGGTTGTGGTCGTTTATTTGAGGGAACCCCGGGACAAATGGTGGCTTCTTTAACTAAATTGCGATCGCTGCCTGACCAGACCAGGGTTTGGTGCGCTCACGAATATACGTTAAATAATTTAAAGTTTGCCTTGACAGTTGACCCTAATAATGCGGCTCTGCAACAGCGTTATCGGGAAGTGGAGAAAAATCGCGCTGAAGATATTGCCACGATTCCGGCAATTTTGGGGACGGAAAAGCTGACTAATCCTTTTTTGCGTTGGGATAGTCCCGCTTTGGCAATGACTATGGATAGCAACGAACCAGTACAAGTGTTTGCACGGCTGCGGGGGAAAAAAGATAATTTTTAAGTGGTAGCTAAGTAGGTAGGTGTTAAAAACTGTCAAATCCCCCCTTATTAAGGGGGGTAGGGGGGATCTCCCCTGATTAAGGGGGCAAGGGGTAGGGTTGATTCATGGTAGGGTTGATTCATGAATCAACCCTACTAGGGGGGATCAAAGGCAAAATCTATATCTACAAGCTCAAGGATTGCGGCTCTAATTTCAAATCGGCAAGACTGACATTACCGCGACCATTTACCGCCACCTCTAGGGGCAAATTGCCGTGATAAGCTTGGATTAAGAGGGTTTTTAAGTCCTCGATCAGGGGATAACGGGGATTGGCTCCGGTACACTGATCATCGAAAGCTTGTTCAGCTAAATGGTCTAATTTGGCCATAAATTCGGCTTCAGTTTCGGGAATTACCTCTTTAATACTGGTCGGAATACCGATTTCCCGTTTTAGACATTCGATCGCTAATACTAATCTTTCCACACTTTCGGTCTCGCTTTCTCCTCCCAATCCCAGGGAATGGGCGATCCTGGCATAGCGCCATTTTACGTTAGGATATTTGTACTGAGAGAAGGTGGCCTGTTTAAAGGGGGCATCGGTGGCATTATAGAGGATGACGTGGGAAATCATCAAGGCATTGGCCAGACCGTGGGGAATATGGAAAATTGCCCCCAATTGGTGGGCCATAGAGTGACAGATGCCTAAAAAGCCATTAGCGAAGGCCATTCCTGCCATTGTCGCCGCATAATGGACTTTTTCCCGCGCTTTCGGGTCTTTAGCTCCGTTATGATAGGAACTGGGCAGATATTTAAACAGCAGTCGGATGGCATCTTGAGCAAGAGCATTGGTATATTCTGAGGCTAAAACCGAGACGTAGGACTCAAGAGCATGAGTTAAAGCGTCAATTCCGCCGTAGGCTGTTAATTTTTTCGGCATATTCAGCACTAATTCCGGATCGACAATTGCCATGCTGGGAGTTAGGGCATAATCTGCCAGAGGATATTTAATATTATTACGGCGATCGGTAACAACAGCGAAGGGAGTCACTTCCGATCCTGTTCCCGAAGTGGTGGGAATACAGACCATCAGAGCTTTTTCGCCTAAAGGGGGCAATTCATAGACTCGTTTGCGGATATCCATAAAACGCATGGCCAAGCTCTCGAATTCTATCTCTGGATGCTCGTAGAGTAGCCACATGATTTTAGCGGCATCCATGGGGGAACCGCCACCGATAGCGATAATCACATCGGGATTGAAGGTATTAATCACATTTAAACCGCGTTCGACGGTTTCTAGGGAAGGATCGGGTTCCACATCATAAAAGATATTAACCGTGATGCCGATTTCTTCTAAAATTTCCTGTAAAGCTGCGGTAACTCCTAGGTCAAAAAGAGGTTTATCGGTGACAATAAAAGCCCGTTTTTTGCCGGCTAATTCCCGAATAGCGACGGGTAATGCTCCGTATTTAAAATATACTTTTGGTGGTACTCGGAACCAAAGCATATTTTCCCGGCGCTCGGCCACGGTTTTAATATTTAATAGATGGGTAGGTTCGACGTTTTCGCTGATGGAATTACCGCCCCAAGTGCCACAACCGAGGGTTAAACTAGGATCGAGACGGAAGTTATAGATATCACCAATCGCACCCTGGGAGGAAGGGGTATTAATTAATACCCTGGCTGTTTGTACGTTGTCTTCAAAGCGCTTAATATGTTCCCGATTGGAGGGTGCGGTATAAAGCACGGCCGTATGACCTCGACCGGCAAATAAGACCAGTTTTTCGGCTTTTTTTACCCCATCTTCAAAGTCTTTTGCCCGGTACATGGCTAAAATTGGCGAGAGTTTTTCGTAGGAAAATGGTTCTTCTAAACCGATATTTTCTACTTCTGCGATTAGTAATCGGGTATCTTCGGGAACAGAAATTCCAGCCATGGCGGCTAATTTTTCTACCGGTTGCCCGACGATATCGGGGTTGATATGACCATCTTTTAGGAGAATCCCGACGACTTTTTGCCTTTCTTCGGGGGAAAGAAGATAGGCCCCGCGATCAATAAATTCCTGTCGAACTTCTTCATAGATGCTATCGACAACGATTACCGATTGTTCGGAGGCGCAAATCATGCCGTTATCGAAGGTTTTACTAAGAATAATCGAGGAAACGGCCATTTTTATGTGCGCGGTTTCGTCAATTAAAGCGGGGGTATTGCCGGCACCGACTCCTAGGGAAGGTCTTCCCGAAGAATAGGCCGCTTTTACCATACCCGGACCGCCGGTAGCGAGGATTAAATTAATGCAGGGATGTTGCATTAATGCTTGGGAAAGTTCCACCGATGGCTGATCGATCCAACCAATAATACCAGCCGGTGCGCCCGCTTTCACGGCCGCTTCCAAGACTATTTTGGCCGCCGCGATCGTGCAGTCTTTGGCTCGCGGATGGGGGGAAAAAATGATGCCGTTGCGGGTTTTCAGGGCAATTAGGGCTTTAAAAATGGCTGTAGAGGTAGGATTTGTGGTGGGTACTATCCCCGCTAAAATGCCCACGGGTTCGGCGATTTTTTGCAATCCAAAGGATTTATCTTCTTCGATAATGCCGCAGGTTTTGCTGTGTTTATACTTGTTGTAGATGATTTCTGAGGCAAAATGGTTTTTAATCACTTTATCCTCAATTACTCCCATCTCTGTCTCTTGTACGGCCATTTTAGCTAGGGGAATGCGAGCGTTGTTGGCTGCTAATGCCGCTTTTTTGAAGATAATATCTACTTGTTCTTGGCTATAGTTGGCAAATTGTTGTTGAGCTTTTTTTACCTGTTGAATCAGTTCTTCTAGCTCTTGTCTATTGGTAACTGTCATAACAATTTTGTGGATGAAATTAGACATTTTATTTTCTTATAGCGTTTCTCGGCAAGGGATTCACTTAATCTTGGGATTTTCTTTATAGTTGTCTAAGAATTGGTATTATAGAATACTAACAATCAAAGCCGTTGACTATCTAAATTACTGCTTAAGACTGCATGGAAGCAGGGAGAGGAAGTTTGAGCATTTGTACTAAAATTTCCCAGATGCAGTTTAAATGCAGTACAGCTTAAGTAGGTAGGCACAATTATTTGTAGGACGGTCTACCACTTCTCTCAATATACAAGGTTGGGTTTCATGCTTCAACCCAACCTACCTTCTGGGTCAGAAAAATTTTCTCTTGACAAAATCCTCTTGACATGATATGATAATTACAATGGAAAAGCCTGGCGCCTACAAACCCTCTTTTCCCAAGCATTTAAACTCTAA
>SFAU01000153.1 GCA_007096045.1 Microcystis novacekii Mn_MB_F_20050700_S1
TTAGCTAAACAATGATTCTTGACTAAGTTCTTAACTCTTAAATCCTCGTAGGCTATCACATCATTAGAGTGAACTACGCACCTTGCTAATTTCACAGCAAAGTCTTGACGTTGCCTACTGATCAAATTAGTTCCCCCATAGAACCCCCTTGAGCCATCTTGCACACTTTTCTCTCTTTGTCAAATTTTATGTTAAGAAAGATGTGACTAATGGATAGGGGGAGAAGGGGAAAAGCAAACCTAAGATTAACCCTGCACCATCACAGAGGCAGCCGCAGCCACACCAGCGCCGGGGGTGACACCTTCGACACCTAACTCGATTAAAGTCGCTTCAATGGCAGCGATAACCGTGAGGATATCCCTCTCACTAGCAAAACCTAAATGACCGATACGGAAGATTTTACCCTTGAGGTGATCCTGACCACCAGCGAGAGCGATGTCGAACTTTTTATTGAGAGTCGAGCGAATTTTTTCCGCATCCACCAGAGTGGGGGCCACGGCAGTAATCGCCGTGGAAGCGCAGGAATCCGCTGCGTAGAGGGGCAAATCCAGGGCGCGCATCCCGGCCCGAGTCATCTTCGTTAAGCGTTGGTGACGGGCGAAAATTGCCGCCAATCCCTCCCTTCTCATCATTTGTAGAGAAGCTTGTAAACCGTACATCAGGTTAACTGGAGGGGTAAAGGGGGAACTATCCTCATCGGTGGCTTTTTTGTATTTGCCCAAATCCAGATAAAAACGGGGCAGTTTGGCGGTTTCGTAGGCTTTCCAAGCTTTTTTACTCACGGAAACAAAACCTAAACCGGGAGGAATCATATAACCTTTCTGGGAACCAGAACCGACCACATCTAAACCCCATTCATCGATGGGAATATGATAAGCTCCTAAACTGGTGACAGCATCGACGATAATTAAAGCTTCCCCGTGGTCTTTTACCGCTTTGTTAATGCTTTCCAAGTCATTGAGAACCCCGGTGGAAGTTTCCGAATGGGTGATAATTACCGCTTTGATGGTTTTTTCCTGATCTTCGGTCAGTTTAGCCGTGAATGCCTCTGTATCTAGGGTTTTACCCCATTCTGCCTTAATGACATCCACATTTAAGCCGTAGGCTTTCGCAACTTTCCCCCAACGTTCCCCAAATTTACCATTATCCCCCACCAAAACTCGATCGCCGGGGCTGAGAAAATTAATAATTCCCGCTTCCATGGCACCGGTTCCCGAGGCGGTTAACATTAAGATATCGCCACTGGTTTGATGCAACCATTGGAGATTTTCGGTTAATTCGGCGATTACCTTGCTAAAAGCACCCGTACGATGACCTATGGGTGCTTTGGCCATAGCCAATAATACCGCTTCCGGCACCGGTGTTGGGCCAGGAATCATCAACATATTTTTATTTTCCATGGTTCGTCCTCTTTCGTTGAGCTATATTTAACAAGATAAAACATCGCCTCAATGTCCTTTTGTTGGTGTGCCAAATCCTTTAGCCATAAAAAATTCCCCTCAGGATAACAAATCGAGCGCAATTGTCGATGATAGCTGAGATTCTATCACTTGATGACCGAGACTAACCGGCCGAGCATTTCCCTGTACTGGCGCGCAATAACTGGGAATTGGGCTAGAAACGAGGCTAATATGACGGTCACTCACCGCTAATCCATGGCTAGGATCATAGCCTTTCCAGCCGCCCCCCGGCAAATACACCTCTACCCAAGCGTGTAAATGTCTTTCTTCTTGGTCTAAATCTCCTTCTTGATAGCCACTGACAAAACGGGAAGCTAATCCCACACAGCGACACACATCCATAAATAAAACCACCAAATCGCGACAGGAACCCTGCCGATTTTTCCAAGTGTTTCCGGGTAGATAGGGTTCCCCGGTAAGACGAATAATTTGCTGACAATTTTGGTAAATTTTGTCATTAAGATTAAATAGGAAAGATAGCACCTGTCCTTCGGTTTCCTGCATAATTTCTTGGGCTAATGCTGCCATATCAGGGTCATTATTTAAACCATAAAATTGTCTGTAGGGTTGTAATTGACTGTGGAGAGAAATGGGATAATCAAAGGGTAAACAGGTCGCCCAAGGTTCCAACAAATACTGAAAAGGATTAACCCCATGGGTTTCTACTTCACTGACCACATCAATCAATAATTCTTCCGTCGGTTGATTAAACCAAATTTGTAAACAAGAATTGCCATCGAGGTCGATAATATTAGTTATTGTTAAAGGTTCTGGGTTAATTTTGAGGGTAAAATCTCGCAAAGTTTGCCCCCCATCGGATTTTGGTCGCAAGCGCAGCAGATGAGGCGATAAAATCACGGGTTGATTATAGAAATAGTTGGTTTGATGCCGAATGTGATAACGCATTAAGTTGTTAATTGGGATTGATATTGAAAGTTATTTACTGGCAGAGGTGAGGCAAGTTCGGGATTAAAAACAAAGAAAGTTTCTGTCATTTTTATTCCCACATCATTAACTCTTTTTTGAATATGGTCGAGGAATTCATGCAATCCCATTTCAATAATATCCTCGATAGTTAAATAACTCATTTCGGCACAAAGTCGCCCTAAACTTCTTTCTACCGAATTACCCCAAGTTCCTATGGGAGTCCCAGTAACTTGATGTAAACAGTGGTCTAATTCCCGCAGACAAAAGTGAATTGAACGAGGAAATTCTCGGTTAAGAATTAAAAATTCGGCCACGTCACTAGGAGTAATTCGTCGTTGACATTTACGATACATTTCGTAGGCACTCACGGACCGCAGTAAAGCAATCCATTGAATTTGGTCTAGAGAAGTTCCTACCCATTGGGCGGAAGGCAAGAGATAATAGTATTTAACATCAAGAATTCTGGCGGTTTTATCGGCGCGTTCCTGTAATCTTCCCATAACGCCAAAATGCCAACCTTCATTATGAGTCATGGTCGCATCCATTACCCCCGCAAAACGGTGACTAGCCAATTTAACTTGAGTAAAAAAGTTAGGTAAAGTAGTTTGAGGATGGTAAGAGGAAGCATCTTTTACCATCAAGAAAAAACCATTAACCTGTTCCCACATTTCCGAAGAAATAATCTCGCGAACTGACCGAGCATTTTCTCGCGCCCAGCGCAAACAAGAGATAATTGAACTACTATATTCCGTGTCAAATGTCAAGAAATTGATCACATTTTCTGCGGTGGCTGTGCCGTAACGTTTCTTGAATTGTTCTAAATCTCCCGTGGTTAAAACCAAGGGTTCCCACTGTTGCAAAACGCTGGTAGGTACATCTAACATTAAATTAAGGTTAACATCCATAAACCGGGCTACATTTTCCGCCCGTTCAATATAGCGATTTAACCAATAAATTGAATCGGCAACTCTACTAAGCATAATTAACCAGGAAAAAGTGAAAAGGTTAGGGTGGATTGGGCGAAAATAATTTAGGCACTCGACTCATGATTTAATTTTGGCCGTAACCCACCAAAATTTTGATTATTGTCCTGATTACTTGGTTAAAACCCAAGTGTCTTTACTGCCACCACCTTGAGAAGAATTAACCACTAAAGAACCCTTTTTCAAAGCCACGCGAGTTAAACCACCAGGATGCACATAAATTTCATCGCCACGATGGAGAATATAGGGACGTAAATCCACATGACGACCTTCAATTTCCGTGTCAATTAAAGTGGGAACCCTAGAAAGACTTAACACTGGTTGAGCGATATAATTGCGGGGATTAGCGGCAATGCGTGGCGCAAATTCTTCTCGTTCTTTCGAGGTAGCTTGAGAACCGACTAACATTCCATAACCTCCCGATTCATTAGCGGCTTTCACAACTAATTTATCGAGATTATTTAAGACATAATCTAAGTCCTTTTCTCGCCAACAAAGATAGGTAGGAACGTTATTTAAAATCGCTTCTTCACCCAGATAATAACGAATCATATCCGGTACAAAAGCATAAATAACCTTATCATCGGCCACTCCCGTACCTGGAGCATTAGCTAAAGCGACGCGGCCTTCCTGGAAAACTTTTAATAATCCGGGTACACCTAACATCGAATCGGGACGAAAAACCGCCGGATCTAAAAAGTCATCATCAAGGCGACGATATACCACATCTACCCGTCTTAATCCCTTGGTGGTTTTCATTTGTAGATAACCATCAAAGACGACTAAATCACGTCCTTCCACTAATTCTACCCCCATTTGTTGGGCGATAAAAGAATGTTCAAAGTAGGCAGAATTATAGGTTCCGGGGGTTAATACTACTACGGTAGGATTAGGTAATTGGGGTGGGGCTAAATTAAGGAGAGTTTCCAACAGATGGGAAGGATAATCATCCACTGGTTTAACATTCATTGTCTGAAAAATATCGGGGAAGGTGCTTTTCATTACCCGACGATTTTCGAGGACATAAGAAATACCGGAAGGAACCCGCAAATTATCCTCTAAAACGTACCATTGACCATCTTTATCGCGAACTAAATCGGTTCCCGTGATGTGACACCAGATACCTCCGGCGGGTTTCAGTCCCAGACAGGGGTTAAGAAATCCCGTCGCCGAGGCGATTAATTCCGGGGGAATAATGCCATCTTTAATGATTAACTGGTCATTATAGATATCGGAGAGAAAAAGATTGAGAGCTTTGATGCGTTGTTTCAGGCCTCTTTCTAGATAATCCCAGTCCTCAGCCGCGACAATTCGGGGAATAATATCAAAAGGAAAGATTTTTTCCACCCCTTGATTGTCGCTATAGACATTGAAAGTCACCCCCAATTCAAACAGGGCCGACTGAGCGGTTTCCCGGTGTTGTTGAAGTTCTCGGGGGGGCAGATTCTGCAACCATTTGATTAAAGGGGACGCGTGGGGACGAGGTTGACCATCATCTAAGAATAGTTCGTCGTAGAAGCCTTCGGGATCGTAGGTATTTAATAGCACACTGACCTCATTGCATACCTTACCTATTCCCAGTGTCGGACAATTAGCCCGATTTTTTGTAGTCTAGGAGACATTTTAAGGGAAATTTTAGGAAGTTAGCCGTTTTTCGGGACTGGGGATCACCATCGATCCCCACCAGTGGAGAAACCTGACCGGAGCGAGAATTAGCCCTGAAAACTGTGTTACATTTTTTAAAGGTCACACCTTAAATCTTTCATTTTTCTTACTGGTTACGCGATGTTTACCAAACAAGTAACGGATTCTAAAGCCTATCAATGGTTTCAGGAACGCTTAGAAATTCAAGGGATCGCTGATGATATCAGCACCAAATACGTTCCCCCTCACGTCAATATCTTCTACTGTCTAGGGGGTATCACCCTGGTGTGCTTCGTGATCCAGTTTGCCACTGGTTTCGCCATGACCTTCTACTACAAACCCACTGTAGCAGAGGCCCTCTCTTCGGTACAGTACATCATGAACGAAGTTAACTTTGGTTGGTTAATTCGTTCTATCCATCGCTGGTCCGCCAGTATGATGGTCTTAATGATGATCCTGCATGTTTTCCGTGTCTATCTGACCGGTGGCTTCAAAAAACCTCGCGAATTAACCTGGGTAACTGGGGTTGTCCTGGCCGTGATCACCGTTAGCTTCGGTGTCACCGGTTACTCCTTACCCTGGGATCAGGTGGGTTACTGGGCGGTTAAAATCGTTTCTGGTGTACCTGCTGCTATTCCCGTCGTCGGTGATCAACTCGTCACCCTGATGCGCGGTAGCGAAAGCGTCGGTCAAGCAACTTTAACCCGTTTCTATAGCTTACATACTTTTGTACTACCTTGGTCGATCGCGGTCTTCATGTTGCTCCATTTCTTGATGATCCGTAAACAAGGCATTTCTGGGCCTCTATAATTCAGAAAAGTATCTCTGTCGATCCGAAATCATTTTTAGGAGACATTATCCATGTCCACATTAAAAAAGCCCGATCTCAGCGATCCCGCTCTCCGCGCTAAGTTGGCTAAAGGTATGGGTCACAACTACTACGGTGAACCCGCTTGGCCCAACGATCTACTCTATGTCTTCCCGGTGGTCATCTTTGGCACGATCGGACTCTGCACCGGTTTAGCGATTATGGATCCCACCATGATCGGTGAACCGGCTGATCCTTTCGCTACTCCCCTAGAAATTCTGCCAGAGTGGTATCTTTATCCCGTTTTCCAAATTCTCCGTATTCTTCCTAACAAACTCTTAGGTATCGCTTGCATGGCTGGCGTTCCCCTAGGCTTGATGTTAGTTCCCTTTATTGAAAGTGTCAATAAATTCCAAAATCCTTTCCGTCGTCCCGTCGCTACCGCTATCTTCCTATTTGGTACTGTGGTCACGATTTGGTTAGGTATTGGTGCCACTTTCCCCATCGATATATCTTTAACTCTCGGTTTGTTCTAAGTTACTGAACGCCGCCGGTTTTTTGCCCACGCTTGTGATTCCTGACTTTGGAAGAGCGATCGTGGGCAATTTTAGTTTTGATTTCTTCTATCGGGTAATTTGTTGTACCAAAGCGATGACATCGCTGCGGCTGAGTTTTTCCTTACCTAAAGCTAGGACTTCGAGAGTGCCATGGGCTAAAGCGAGGGGAATCTTACAAAAATCAAGTGCTGGCCCTTTCGGCAGCGATTGAGTGTAATAATCGGCTAATTTCAGATTACGACGGGCATAATTATGAATATCACTAATTGTCCAACCCTGGGGCAGAAAACTTACCCCCCGGCGCAAATCCTCCCCATGGTTGCGGGCAATATTAACCGCTTGTAAACCCCGACCAAAACCGATCGCATAACTGCGATTAGTTTCGGTGCCATCGTACCAATTCCAGAGGTCAGACAGCAATAAACCCACGGCACCAGCCACACTAAAGGTATATTGATCTAATTCTATTTCTGTGCGAATATCCCAGTTATTCCCGGCCCAGTAGGCCATGCGATCGGCCATGGCCGCCGTGGCATCCCAAACCCGGGGGGCGATCGAATCCGGTGCTAACATCGCCCATTCTCCAATTCTCAGGGTTACTTCTGGCAAAATCTCCCGATGGACTAAGCCAAAAGCAAAGTCCTCTTTGGTAGAATTTTCAGTACCTGCTTGTAAATTCAGGCTAATTTGTCTTAATATCTGGGCTTTACTGAAGTTATCTAGGTCGGGATGGTCTTCTACTTCATCGATCGCCCTCATACAGAGATAAGCTGAGGCTACTGCCTCGAGCAGGCAGTCTGGTAAACGACTTATGGGAATATAAAAAGTTCGACTCGTTTCTTGCAGAATCGTTAAGGCATTATCGCGCAAATTCATTCAGTCCTCTCCTCACGCCAACTTAGGTAACTACGAGTTCAACCAATCAGACAGATCGGTTTAAGTTATTCCGATGTTCCTAAGACAAAGTTGCTGTCTATTGTAGTATGATTATTCAAAATTTCCCGATTATTCTCGAAAAAATCAACCTTTAGGGTATTCTTGACAATTTTTCTTTCTGGGATAGCTGAGGGACAATTACGAAAATTTTTCGAGATTACAGGCTTAAAAAGCAGTTTTTGCCCGTTTTTAAGCCGTATTTTTCGGCTTTATGGCAGGGATTGAAAGGCGATCACTTGTAAAACTGGCCCGATCATGGCCAGAGTCATCACATCTGAGCGAATTTGACCGATGACTGTCACTTTTGCCCTTTTTTGGGTTAATTCGGCAGGAGGTTCCATTAATTCGTAGGTTTGACCGTTATCAGCAATTAATGCCCAAGTTCCCGTGCCTATTTCGATTCTTTTCACCTGACCCGTTACACTAATACTCATGCTTTAATTTCGCTCATCAAGGCGATCGCAATTTCCGCCACTGTTACAAGCATTCTATCGATATCTTTCCTCGGCATTGATTGCCAATTTTGCCGGACTTTAACCCCATCAATCAGTTTTTTTTATCTAAAAAGCGATCACTACTTCCGTCACCACTGCTAGGAGGGAGGCCACCGCCGCTAAAATTATTATTTCTCGATCGGATTGTCCCATAACCATCTGATACCAAATCCGTTTTTAACAGTGTGATTAACTCTCAAGTTATGGATTGTTTCTCCACGCTCCCTGCTCCCTGCGATCCTATACTTTTTAAACAGGATTTGGTATTAATAGATAAAAAGCTATAAAAGTTATCAGCAAAAACGCCGAAATCTTTGTCAGGATTGCCCTGTATTATTTGTTCAGCAAGCTCTAATTAAGCCTAACTGTTAATGGCGTAATGATAGGCACTACCATTAGATTCCATAGGTGTCAACCATTGGGAGAGAGTTTCTAGTTTTTGACGGATTTGATCGAGTTGATCCTGCACAGGTTGCAGGAAAGTTTCGTACTGTTGTACCTGAGTTTTTAAACGCAATAATGCCAGATTAGTATCGCGCCATTGTCGCTCCTGTTCTTCAAATTCACGAGTTTTTTGCTCTAAATCCGACCATTGACCGTCAATACTATCGCTGCTTTTTTGTAAATCCTCTTGTAGTCCCTTGATTTCTGCTGCTAAACGTTGACTTTCTTGGAGACTATTTTGATAATCATCAGCCAACAGAATTAACACTGGTTCAAAACTACATTTTTGGGCATCTTCTGGGGATAAAATTCCCTGTCTCCGTTGCAGAATTTTCAGGTGTTGAGAGCGAATAGCTTGCCTTTCCCGAAGATTACGTCTTTGTCCAACTAAAGTTTCCGTCAGCATTCCTTTTCTTTCCTGTTCCTCGGCTAATTCTTCCTCTAAATTAGCTCGCTCAGATTCATCTATTGTAGCCATTCTTGCTGCCAATTCTTCCACGGTTTGGGATTGGAGAGTTAATTCTTCCTCTTGGTCGTTGACAAAAATTTCCAAGCGATCAAGGTCTGTTTGTAAATTGTTAACTAAGCTCTCCAATTCTTCTAAAGGCATTTTTTTAAGAGCTTCTAGATCGATTTTACCATCAAAATCTAGGTCTTCCCCTTGGGCGAGACGAAGGAGCATTTGTCGGGTAGAATCAGTGGTTTGTAGGGTGAGGTTAAGGCACTCGAATAATTCCTGTTTTTGACTCAGAACAGTTTCTTGTATTTGTAGTTGTACTTTAGCTGTTTCCAAAGCACTGCGACTCATCTGTAATTCCCTAGCTTTTTTTTCGAGATGATCGAGCATTTGTTCGTTGGCGACCTGACGATCTTCTATCGCTTTTTTCTGCTCCTCTAAACTCTGCCAACAACTATTTAAAATTGTCTGTTGCCCCTGCACGGATTCAAGAGTGGAATGGAGAATTTGTGAGGGAGAATTGCCCTGGTCGTGATTATTAGCTAAACGTTCCGCTAGACAGCGAATAAATTGTTCTTGTTCTGGGGAAAGATTGGGGGAGAAGTTGAAATTTATTTGTCCTTCTTCCAGATGTCGCTGTTGCTCCTTTAATTGTTGTTTTAGGGTTTCCAGTTCTTGTCTTTTGCGCTCTAAATACTCGAATTCTGCCTCTATTTGCTCAATTTGCTCGATTCTTGTCTCCATTTCCATTTTCTGGCGGTTGAGAATCTCGCTTTGATAGGTGAGGGATTGTTTCCACTGCTCGATTTTCTCTTGATCTTTCTTGCTGCGCTCCATCAAACGGGAAATCTTTTGCAGTTGCCGCACCATCTCCGCTCCCGCTAATTCCGGGTTTCCTTGTAGTTGACGATTATTGCTTAAATTCACCAAGAGAAGCGCACCTTCACTCAGGGAGTTAGTTTCGTCGCAGGTTAAGATATCTTCCCCCGCTATGGCACTCCACGTCTGATCCTTATGCTGACAGGCCAATAGTTTCAATTCGGTTTTGTAACCACTGATAAAACCTTTGGTCTGTTTTTTTACTTCTGCAAGGTATAGCACGAGTAGTCCTCCCCTATAATAAAAGTTTTTCTAATCGGTTTTAGAGAGAGTTGGCGATCAAGGCTAGGAGCAGTGCTTCTCTGATCCCAAAAATTTTTTAATTTCTATCCTGCGAGTTTTTCTTTTTGATCCATACATTTGTTCTCAACTTTCCCTCTTCCGCACTGGAAAATTTTTGACGATTTTTCAGCACGAATTTACTGTCCTAGTCTCAAAAAATTTGGCAATCAATCTCATAAATCGGCTGGTGTTTTCTGACCCTTTTTACCTCTGGCTGCAGTGTGAATATAGCGTTTCTGATTCACAAGAGGTACATTCCCGATCCTGAACAGCTTAATCAGCAAAGGTTTAAGTGTGCCGCACAGATGCGAGAACCGCAATAAGCTGACCACACATCCAAATTATCGGTTAAGACGGCGTGAGAGTGAGAAGCAAGGCTAGGGAGATAGACCTTTTGTACTGAAAATCTCTAAGGGCAGTTTAAATACAGTAGACCTCCTGCAAAAATAGGAACTGATTATGTACAATAAAGTAAAACACTCAGAAAAACCATGACTTACGAAAAAGTAAAAAATTTGAATCCAGAAGAGTTTAAACGCTTTTGTG
>SFAU01000154.1 GCA_007096045.1 Microcystis novacekii Mn_MB_F_20050700_S1
ATACAGGAATCGGAGACGACGTTTTGGTCTGAGATTTAATTTAATCGCTGGCATTTACAACTACGAACTTGCTTTAGGCTATAATCAAGTAGCTGAATAAGACTTTTGCAGGAGGTCTAGTATTCAGGAGTCAGGTTTTAGGGTTTTAGGGTTTTAGGGTTTTAGGGTTTTAGTTCAATTTCCCCACTTCCCCATTACCCCACTTCCCCATCACCCCATCACCCCATCACCCCATCACCCTGTCCCCACGAAAAACTTTTTCAGCAGACCCTAGTTAAGAACCGGGAAAAGGTAAATGCTGACGCAGCACATCCCAGCGCGAACAATCCCAATAATCGATATGAGAAATAATCAGATTATTGTCATCGAGAGTTAATTGGCTGCGTCCAGAAATAGCGATGCGGGGCCGCCAAGGCAAAGGGGTTGTCCAGTGCAATGTCCAACGGGTATTAATAATATTTCCCTGCTGTTCAATTGCGTGGACATCCATCTTGATAGCTTGGAACCATTGACTCATAAAACCAATCATTTCCCGATAGCGTTTAATCCCCCGAAATTGATTGAGAGGGTCTTGAAAATAAACGTTATCAGCATAAATATCATAGGTTTGATCAATAGGAAATCTTTGATAATCTTGCTGCAAAATAGCGATAATATCCATAAAGTACCAAATTATTCCCGTAGCTATTGCCTTTTTTCACTGCTGAGGGGTCACTGTTAACTATTAAAAGATCACTCCCGTCAAACTAAAGGGACGGACTTCGGTAATTTTAACCTTAACAAATTTGCCGCGCAATTTCGCCAGCTCTCCCGTAAAGAAAGTTAAGCGATTACCCCTAGTTCTTCCCATAACTTGACTAGCATCTTTAGGGTTAACGTCTTCCACTAAAATTTCCTCAATTCTGCCTAGATATCTTTGGGAACGTTCAGCAGCTTTTGTGGCCACTAAATGATTTAATCTTTGTAAGCGATCGCTTTTTACCTGCTCACTTAATTGATTATCCCAAATAGCGGCCGGAGTACCGGGACGGGGAGAATAGGCAGCCGTATTTAATTGATCAAAACCAATCTCATCGACTAATTTTAAAGTATTCTCGAACTGTGCCTCTGTTTCTCCGGGGAATCCGACAATCGCATCGGCACTAATGGCAGCATCCGGCATTAAATTGCGAATATTAGCGATAATCTGTCGGTATTTTTCCTGAGTATAGCCCCGTTTCATGGCCTTGAGGATATCATTATCCCCCGATTGAAAAGGGATATGAAAATGTTCACAAACTTTAGGTAATTCCTGACAAGCTTTAATCAAACGTTCGGTAAAATAGCGGGGGTGACTGGTGGCAAAACGGAGACGTTCAATGCCGGCCACATCGTGAACGTAGTAGAGTAAATCGGTGAAATTGTGCAAATGTCGGCCGCTTGCTGTCACTCCGGGTAAATCCCGTCCGTAGGCATCAATATTTTGACCTAAAAGGGTGATTTCTTGATAACCCTGTTGTCCTAATTGGTCCATTTCTGCTCGAATTGCCGCAGGAGTGCGGGATTGTTCCACCCCGCGCACCCCCGGAACCACACAATAGGTACAGCGTTCATTACAACCATAGATGACGTTCACCCAAGCGGTAATATTACTATCCCGGCGCGGTTTGGTGATATCCTCCATAATGTGGATGGGTTCGGTGGCCACCACCTGGGAACCGTCAAAAACTTGTTGTAATAAGTCTCCCAAGCGGTTTGCGTGTTGGGGACCGATAATTAAATCCACTTCGGGAACCCGTCTTAATAATTGTTCGCCTTCCTGTTGGGCCACGCAGCCGGCGACGATTAAAGTAAGATCGGGTTGAGTTTGTTTGCGTTTAGCCTGTCTGCCGAGATAGGAATACACCTTCTGTTCGGCATTATCGCGAATTGTACAGGTATTGTAGAGGATTAAATCGGCTTCGTTGGCATCCTCAGACCATTGAAACCCCAAATCTTCTAAAATACCCGCCATGCGTTCGGAGTCAGCTTTATTCATCTGACAACCAAAGGTGGTGATATGGTAACGACGCGGGGACTTATTCATGATGCTGGCTACAGAAACAAGAGTGCAGGTTTCTATTTTAGAATATTTGTCCTCTGACTATCGGCCGCTCTGATGGCCAAAAACTGCTCTCCTCTCCCCCGTCTGAGTGTACCCATGTTTATCATAATATTTACTTATAGGTGAGTGGGGGAAGTTTAGGGGAAAATTCCCTAATCGTAATTCTCCTCGGCAACAAAAGGCGTTATATTTATTCGGGTTTTCCTTGATTTGTACCCAGTAACGGCACATCAGATACAGCACGGGTTATGGCCTTTTGTCAACGGGGAAGTCCAGTAATTAAATCTCCACCTCTTAAACTACAAATGGACTATTAGAAGTAAATCCGTAGTCAATTACTCATAACTTCGGTGGCCGATTGTAACTTTTAAGGTGTTTGTCCAAAGACCATATATAGACGCGGCAGCCTGGATTTTGATCACAAATTCTTTGCCAATCATGAATGATAGAAAGGTCTCCCAGTCCCCTACCTTGCATCGCTTGATCAGGAAACTCTTTTAACCATCCTTGCAGGTCTTCTTGCTTTAGAAAATTAATAGGGGTGAAGGGAGATTTTCCTTCAAGAGCTTGTGTTACCTGATTTACAAATTTTTCTGCACAAGTACGTCGCTGATTGCCATCTCCATTTTGGGCAATATGATTGCCAGTTTCCAGAATAGTCGCCATTGGCAAAAAAAGAGATTCTCTAGCTTCAATTTTCTCTTTTAACTCTTGAAATATTAACTCAGATTGACTCGCTTTGTGGGGGACATTAAGTATCTCTAAAAATATCGAAGTATCGATTAGGCAAATAGCTCCCATCAGGCTACTTCTCCCTGTTTTAATTGCTCTAACCAACTTAGCGCGTTTTGTTGACGTTGTTCTGCTGTGGACTTATCCTTTAAGAACTTATCTAATACTTGTTTAGTCATCAACTGACCAAGAGTTCCCTGCACAATTAATTCGGGGAAACGCTCTAAATCAGCTAATCGGACAATACGACTATCTCCTGCTTGCGGATCTCGGTAACAACAAAGTACATTTCCAATATCACTATCGGGTACTGCATCTAGTAACGCCGGGTTATGGGAGGTGATCAGTACCCTCAGTTTTCTTTCTAAGGCGATCTCCCGAATTTGCTTAACTAAATTATCTGCACGACTGGGATGAACACCATTATCGATCTCTTCAATAATGACGAAAGTTCCAGGATTTACACTTAGTAGAGTTGCAGCAATCGCTAAAACTCTCAGAGTACCATCAGACAACAAAGGAGCATCTATCTGATGTTTTTTGTTCCCAAAAGACTCTATTAGTCTCACCATAACATCGTTGCGGTCTGTAATGATAAAGTCAATATCGATAATATCCTGTTCTGGTAATGAACGAATGAAGTCAAGCAACTTGTTTTTTTGAGTCTCTCCCTGCTGACAAACTGCATAAAGAACACTAGAAAGGTTAGAGCCATCTTCTTTAATATCATCATCTTTAGCGTAAGCATAATCCCGCATTACTGCTGGACGAGGATCAAGAAAGATAATATTCCTCAAGGTTTCCCGAATTACTTTAGTAACTTCTGGAATAATTTTTTGTGATTGAGTATGACTTTGCTGGAACCGACTGGGAGTTTCCAATTGATAAAAAATAGCTTGTCGGTTAGAGCAAGGTATATGGGGCTTATTTTTGCCTCTGCTGAAATTGTTATACATCACACTAATTTCATCGGTGTGTGGGTTAGGATCGCCATCAATTTTGTAAAGTGTTAATTCCTGATCTTTACTAGCTTTACTGACACTTTCTCCGCTTATAATAAGTTGGTCTGATAATAGCCCAATTTCAATCTCGAAATCAGTCCAACCATCGGGAGCGTTATCAATGTGTGTTCCCAAGGTAAAATACTGTTTTTCTGCACCGAAAAGATCGATCGATTGTCCACGAGCAATTGCATTCCCGCTTTGAATGTTGCGTTCAATGTCATCTAACCTGCTGCCTTTCGCTAACCACGAAAGTAAGCGAATTGCTTCTAGTGCATTACTTTTCCCTGACGCATTAGCACCGATTAAAAAGGTGATGGGTGCTAGAGACAAGGTTGCCTCCTGATAGCTTTTGAAATTCCGAAGAGTCAGCGATGTTAACATACTTTTCACCCATTAAATCTTGACTGGTGCAGTTTGAGCATTTGTACTAATTACAATACGCAGTTTAAATTCAGCGCAGTTTATAGACTCTAACGAGTACCGAAAACTAGCACCCATAACCTTGAAAACTCAAACTGTAGGGCAGGGCATATCCGAACAGTATAATCTAAGCTTGGGGAAATAAGGTCGCTGTTTTATTGGCATTAGGGCCAAACCCTTACCCTTACTGCAGGTCGCTTCTCAGAAAAAATTGAAAAGACGCTACTGGGTACATTTTTCCCTTGAAAATGGCTGTACCGTTGACTGTATCTAGAGTAGAGCGATTCTGTGGAGTTGGCTGTATAGTGATCGCTAACCTTGATCACAGATGATGTCATTAATCTCTAGAGTAAGCGATTCCCTCTGTAGCCATGTTTTTGCTGGTTTTCTGCCCCGAAACAAGCTATAATGGCCGAAAGGTCAAATTGGAAAATTTTTGCCTCAAACCCTATCTGCGTAAAGACTTCAGGATTTTGTGTTCAGTAGTCCGTTAGTATTATATTGCTTTAACTCAGGCTCTGTAAGACTTTTAGCCATAGCTAGTATTTTTGTACGGGTAAAGTCCAGAGCTAAATGGTTGCCTTTTTTAACTTTTTTATTGATCTCATTAAGCATTTCTACTTATGGCAAGGGTGAGATGCTCCCTTATGAAATATGAAACTAGAGGCAAAGTCAAAATTAATAATCGTCTTAATTCCAATGAAATTAAAAGATATTGTCAACAAAGTCAAAATAGATTCTAGAAAATTAACTCAATATGCTCTCAATTTAGACAATCCAAAAGGATTAAATAAAGCCATCATGTTTCAACGCCACTTAGGATATACTCAAGATAATTATGAGCCACTTCTACAACAAATCGCTAACAAATCCCTTGAAGCAAAAGCTGTTTATAAAAGTACAGATCGACATGGCAAACGCTATCAAGTTGACCTAGAAATTACAGGAATTGAACCAGGGCAACAAGAAATAGTGAGGACTGGATGGATTGTTGAGCCTGATAGTGATACAGCTAAATTAGTAACTTTATATGTGAGAAAAAGACCATGATTAAACCAGAATTATTTGACCTCGTGGAATTATTAGTTGACTTGCCTGAACATAACTTAATAATGGGAGAACAAGGGACAATTGTTGAAGACTACAATGATGGTTGTTACGAAATTGAATTTAGTAATGATCTAGGGGAAACTATAGCCCTTTGTTCTCTCCCAATGCAGCAATTTATTGTCATCTGGAAAGCTCAGAACAAAACTTGGTTATCTTTAACAGAAAAGCTAACAGCTTTAATCGATAAATTACCCAAAGAAAAGCAACAAAAAGTTTTAGATTTCACCCGCTCTTTGTATCAATAAAATCGGAAAAAATAGGCTATTCCAGAATTGTTATGCAAATAATTAACTTAAAATAAAAGCTGAAATTCATACAGGAAAGGACTTAAGGCACAAATAAGTTAATACCAAAAGATAGACAATTGAGTTAAGATTTGATATAATAGTCAAAAACCCGAGTATTTTACTTATGATGCTTGTCGACACCTAGAAAATATCGGTATAGTTTGACGAATCGAATCAAAAAATAAAAAAAGCAACCTGTCCTCGTTGTGGGTTAGAGAGCGATAAACTACACCAAAATCATCGACATTTAGTCAAAGATTTACCGCTCTCAGGCTAACCAGTGTACCTACAAGTTAATCGTCGTCAATTTAAGTACGTTAATGGTCAGAAACCCTTTAGCAAAGAGTTAGATTTTGTCGCCAATATCATCTAACCTGCTGCCTTTTGCTAACCACGAAAGTAAGCGAATTGCTTCTATTGCATTACTTTTCCCTGACGCATTAGCACCGATTAAAAAGGTGATGGGTGCTAGAGACAAGGTTGCCTCCTCATAGCTTTTGAAATTCCGAAGAGTCAGGGATGTTAACATACTTTTAAATTAAGGTATTTAAAAACATCTAAAGTAAGGGGATTAGGGTTTTATCAGATTCTTCATTCCAGCTACGGCACAACCTAGCCCAGCTAGACCCAGTGTAGCACCTCCAAGATAAAGCGTGGGTTGTACGAAAAATCTTATGAACTGATTTTGCACCTCCTTATCAGCTTTATACGTTTTGGCAGCGTTGGTAGAATCGGGCCAAGATTTAAGCGATCTTTACGCGCAGAAAACGGGTTTCTTGAAGAAACCCGTTTTCTATCAAAAAAAAGGGAGGTCTAAGAACCCCCCTCAACAGTTAATAATTAGGGTTCTTCGTTACTTGTTATGGTTCGATAGGGGGGCATAAATCGACTAAATCCTTATCTGGCAAGAGACTTAATTGATTAGTTCGCTCTAGAGCAAAAACAATTGATAAAAATCTCCAAATGTCTTTCTCTATAAAGGTTACATCCCTTATACTCCCCGTCTATTGCATAACACAAACCGAAGAACCGAATTTACCAATGTCAAGGTCGATGATCGCACTAAAATAAGCTCTCTCAGTGTTAGTTATTATTACCCGCTCGGATCAGCTTAGGAAAAAACTTGAGAAAAGTTTCATATTAGATTATAATTTTCGTTTGAGACTGTCATAGGAGATTAAAGGTATGTCTCGATTTATTAAGCGTTTAGAAGCGATTGGAATACATGGAAGATTTGATATTAATCTTGATTTTCAAGATGGAGTTAATATTATTCATGGAAGTAATGGCACAGGCAAAACCACTGTATTGCATATTCTTGCTAATGCCGTAAACGAAGATTTTAGACGTTTTGGCCATTTAAAATTTCAAAAATTAACCATTACATTAGATGATGATACGGAAATATTGATAGAACAGCAGAATTCTCCTCAAACAGTAACAACAGTCTTTGTTAATAATCAAAAAATCTATTCTTACAGTTTTGCAGAATTATTAGAAGAAGAAAAGCAAGAAGAAAATAGCGAAATTTTATTCTCTCAATTCTCTCCACGTTATTATCCATCATCTTCTAAGAAGAAGCAAGATATTGACTTAAAAGCAACTTATTTCCCTGCTTTTAGAACAATGATTGAGGCATGGGCTACCTTAGATGAAAATGAAATTAGACATTTTGCCCGAAGATCACCTAATTTTAGAAAAGTTCTAAGAAGTTCCGCCAGATCAACCGAATTAGCTCGGATTCTATTTGGGAAATTTGTCCCTAGACTTGAGTATCCTTCACCGATAGAAATAGAAGAACATATTAATTCAGAATTAACAGAAGCTCAATTAAAAATTGCTAGTCTTGATAGAAATTTGCTTTCACAAGCTTTTCTTCAATTTTCTCAAGCTATTTCTCAATCATTTGAGACAGACGATAATACAAAAGAGCCAGACGAAGTTATTACAGAAATAATAGAACTTTCGGAAAAATTGCAAAATTCACCTTTTCAAGTTAATCGTGATCAATCAGATGATGTTTATAACAAATTAATAGAACAGTTGAGAGCCTTTGAATCATATCCAGAATACAAAACTATTGCTAGTAGAGTTTTATCCGTGTATAAAAGATCTCTTCAACAAAGACTAGATGCACAAATAAAAGCTTATTCTAGTATTGAAAGATATCTTGAATCAGTCAATGGATTTTTAGAGAGAAAGCAATTAAAAATAGGTTCTACAAGCTTACATCAAGGCAGAGGGAAATTAGGTGTTAAAATTGGTGATGAAGAAGCTATTCATAGTCTGCAAATTTTGTCTTCTGGAGAAAGACAAGTCGTAGGTTTAATTTATGCCGCCAGTCACATGACAGGTGGTAGGGTTGTCTTAATTGATGAACCTGAAATTTCACTTCACATTGATTGGCAACGTAAATTATTACCAGAAATGGTTAAACAACTTGATGAGAAACAACTCATTATTTGTACTCATTCTGCTGTAATTGCATCCAAATATCTAGAGAGAATGATAAAACTTGAACTACAACCAACGGCAAACGCTAATATAAATACCGATACTCTTGGAAGTGAAGATCAAATCTATATACTAGATGATGATTTGGAAGACATTGACATTCCCTTTTAAAAATTTAGATAATTATCGACTTTATGAATGGATTACAGTTAACTCCTGAAGAATACGTTACTGAAATAATTATGTCAAATGATAGGTTTTTGTTGCTAGAAGGAGCCGATGATGAGGATTTTTTTACTATTATTTGTAATCTTTTAAAACAAAATGAAGCTCAGATTTCAGCAGAAAAATTATATTTATTGAAAAAAATTATTATTGATACTGCGGAGCGAATACAAGGAAAATTAGGAAATAGAGCTAAGATAGAAAAAATCTGTGATTTAGTTGCCCAAAAGCCGCCAGATGTTAACAATAGAGTTTTGGGCTTTGTTGATCGAGAATTTAGAGAATTTGAATGGAGCAATGATTTAAAAGATCATATTAAAACTCATAAAATTAACAAGAGATTAATTGGGAGTAGAGGTCATTCAATTGAAAACTATTTTTTTGAAATATCAACGTTGAAAAAGGCATTCAACGATTATTTAGTCAGTAGTTTTTATCAAGAAGCATTTGAAATTTTTGAATCTAAATTTGAGCATACTCTCAGAATAGCTTGTGCTTTGAGTTTAGCAGGTTTATCAGAAAATTTACTTACGCCTATTGCTACATCAGTAAATTGGCAGTGTATAGATATCACCTCCACATCTCTGAAAATTGATTTAGAAGAATGGGGTAAGATACTGAATAAAAAACTCAAACTAGATCAACTTCGGATTCAAAAGCTATTTAATAAATTTGAAGTCTATTTGAATATGACCAATCAATGTGACATTGAAACCTCAAGATGGTTATCTCATGGACATATAGGATTTAATTTTATGTTTGTTGTTTATAGTAAATGTCTTTATATAACAGCCTCAGACTTATCGGATCCTCGGAAAAATCCTAGTCAAGAAGCCGAGAAAGTTAATCAATATAAAGACACACGCTTCCGCACAGTAGCAAATGCTTGGGTTAGAAATCAATCTGTAGAATTTCAAGGTAATAACCTTAATGATTTTCCAATCAAGTGTTTTTGGATGTTAATCAACGATTTTCAATAACAAATGATAGAAAAAAAGGGAGGTCTAAGACCCCCCCTCAACAGTTATAGTCATTTCAGATAAGTCTGATACACTCTAGACCAGTTAAACCCTTATGAACTCTGGCATTGATATTCTCAATCTTAATTGAAATGACTATAATAATTAGATGAAAGCCAAATTAGTAGCGGCCAGCATTGGGTTTATGAACAATAAAGCTCATGGTTTGACATTGTTTGATATTGTCAAAAGCGATAACGCGGATGTAGCAATCAGAATATTCAGTGCGGCACTCGCGAACTTCATTAAGAACTTCTTGGGGACCAGAAACAGAGAATAAAGGCAGTTTCCACATCGTCCAATGATAATCTGCGGGTTTGGGATCTTTTTCAAATTCCACAGCAGGAATATAACCCTGATCGATCATGTATTGAATTTGTTTAGCAATTTGTTGATCGGTGAGGGGGGGCAAGTAGGAGAGAGTTTCGTAACGCTTCTCTTTAGGTAAAGTTTTCATGGGTTTCTTGATTCCTTATGGGTTGGGTAGATCATCAACATCGAGATTTAATTCCGATGTCTCTGGTTGACTTATAGCAGTACGGGTGAGACGTTCCAAAAGTTGCCGACGATGTTCGGTATTGTCATTAATAATTCCCGTTTTTACCATCTCTGGCAAGAACTCTAAAACCTGTTCGGCTAAATGTTCTCTTACCGTCATGATCCGCAAAACTAACTCTTTATTCTCAGTCATTAACCCCGCAATATAGGCCTCGCCATCCTGAATGGAATGGCTAGAAGTATAGTGACTCAGCCAAATAGCTAAAGTCGGATTAGTTTCTGACAATTGATCGATAATCGTGCGAACCGCTTGGTAAGTTAGGTAACTTTGTAAGACTTTCGCGGTATCTTGAACAACTTTTTTCGGATACATTTTATACAGTTTTCAGTTATTGGCTAGACAGTTATCAGTGTTGAAATTCTAGCGACTGCCTGCCGATTTTGGGCAAGTCCCCAGCATTATTTTGCACCGATAACTGCTAACAACCTTCTGAAGGGCTGTATTAGAGGGTATCCATAGCCTCGAACTCGAATTTGATTTCTTTCCAGAGTTCGCAAGCGGCAGCCAGTTCAGGACTCCAACGACAAGCTTCCCGGATCACGTCGTTACCTTCGCGGGCCAAGGAGCGACCTTCGTTACGAGCTTGAATACAAGCTTCCAGAGCCACACGGTTAGCGGTGGCACCCGGTGCGTTACCCCAGGGGTGGCCGAGGGTTCCACCACCGAACTGTAAGCAGGAATCGTCACCGAAGATTTCCACCAGCGCGGGCATATGCCAAACGTGGATACCACCGGAAGCAACCGGCATTACCCCGGGTAAGGAAGCGTAGTCTTGGGTGAAGAAAATACCACGAGCGCGATCTTCTTCTACATAGTCTTCACGCATCAGGTCAACAAAACCCATCGTGATTCCGCGTTCACCTTCGAGTTTACCGACAACGGTTCCCGAGTGCAGGTGATCACCACCAGAGAGACGTAAGCACTTAGCTAAAACGCGGAAGTGGATACCATGATTTTTCTGACGGTCGATAACCGCGTGCATTGCCCGGTGAATGTGGAGCAGTAACCCTTTGTCGCGGCAGAATTTCGCCAGGGTGGTGTTAGCGGTGAAACCCCCGGTGAGGTAGTCGTGCATGATGATCGGGGTTTTGATTTCGGCGGCGAATTCAGCCCGTTGCATCATCTGCTCGCAGGTAGGAGCGGTTACGTTTAAGTAATGTCCTTTAACTTCGTTGGTTTCTGCTTGGGATTTAACGATCGCCTCTTGGACAAAGAGGAAACGATCGCGCCAACGCATGAAGGGTTGAGAGTTAATATTTTCGTCGTCTTTGGTGAAGTCTAAACCACCGCGAAGACATTCATAAACGGCACGACCGTAGTTTTTAGCGGAAAGGCCGAGTTTGGGTTTGATGGTGCAACCGAGTAGGGGGCGACCATATTTGTTTAATTTGTCCCGTTCAACGGTGATACCGTGGGGAGGACCTTGGAAGGTTTTGATTAAAGCGACGGGGAAACGGATATCTTCTAAACGGAGACCGCGTAGAGCTTTGAAACCGAAAACGTTACCAACGATCGAGGTGAGGATGTTGGTGACGGAACCTTCTTCAAATAGATCTAAAGGATAGGCAACGAAACAGAAGAATTGGTTATCTTCGTTGGGTACGGGTTCGATATCATAACAACGACCTTTATAGCGATCGAGGTCGGTTAAGTTATCGGTCCAAACGGTGGTCCAGGTACCTGTGGAAGATTCCGCCGCTACCGCCGCACCTGCTTCTTCAGGAGGAACTCCGGGTTGGGGTGTCACCCGGAAGCAAGCTAGTAGATCGGTATCTTTGGGGGTGTAGTCGGGGGTGTAGTAAGTCAGGCGGTAGTCTTTTACGCCGGCCTGGAAACCTTTGGATTTGGCTTGCACCATTGGGATTATTCCTCCATATACTGCATGATTAGTCGCACCTGTAAAATCTCGCCGTCAACCGACATAGATTTTTCTTAAGCTCCTGTCCCCTGCTGCTAGGAGCAAAGTTAGGGAGCAATTTTCACTAATGTTTTTTTCAACTGATCATCTTAACACGAACTTTACCCTATTCTGATCATTTTTTTTCTCTATGTCTAAAATTTTGATTGTTTTTTTTTCTCGAGGCGATTAGTTTCTTTAATCTGTCCTCATCTAACTTTGACAATCTCCATAAAAGCATAAAAAAATTAACAAAAATTTACCTGATTGACACACAGAAACTTCTGCTCATCAGGCTTTGAGCGATTAAAGCTACTCTTTAATTGAGGAAGATTATCAATAATTACAACCTCAAAAAATGTCGGCAATCGCTAAAGATGAATTAGAGTTCTAAGCAATTATACCCAGTACCTAGAGGACAATTAGACAGCAGTGAACTCTAGATAAATTAGGTCTAATTACTTAGTAATTATTGTTGAGATTTTTGGCTTGTGAACGATTATTTTCCCCTTCAAGAATTAAGGTTATTGTTGCCATTAGAACGATGACGTTCTGGAAATAGCGTGACCAATAACTGATTGATATAGACCTTTCCGACCACCGATGCTTGATTCGGTCGGTTAGTAGTAGATGCTTGTTCTCTGGTTTCCGCAGGACTGTCTTCGGCGACCATTTCCTCGCTATCCCAAGGACTGGCCACGGTTTCGGCGACCATTTCCTCCACGGACGGCACTGGGGACACTTGACTGACTACGGGTTCTGGTTCCGGTAAAGGGGGTCTTTCTGGTTCCGATCGAGTTGCTGACACCTCGATGGTAATTTGACGGGAAGTATCTCCGATCAGGGAACCGGACGGCACGAGCGACATCGCTGCCACAGAAGCATTAAAAATCGTTGTGGTTGACCCAATACAGGCATTTTCACCGATTTCACCCTGACCGACGATCAGAACACCTGTACCTAAAATTGCCCCAGCACCGATAGCAATAACACCCTGATAGGCGGTTAAAATCGTTCCCATACCCAGACAAGCACCCGCACCGATAATTATTTGGCTATTGGGGGCTGCTCGGAGAATCACCCCCGGAGCCACGATCGCACTCTCATCAATGGTTACATCACCATTGACATAGAATTCCGAGCGGCTAATAGGTTGAACAGGGGGTAAGGACATAATTGACAGTTACTCAGTGATCAGTGATCAGTGATCAGGGGTTAGGGGGTAGGGGTTAGAGTTTCAGGTATTTTTCCCGATCCACCAACACCTAACACCTATCTCCGTTCACCGCTCGCCGAGTCCTGAAATTAAGGGCGTTGAATAATCGATTCGAGAACACGACGTTTTGCTTGGGAGTCAATCCCAATCAGACGCACATATTCCCCTTGATGGTCGCGCAGACAGGTTTCTAAAGCGGCCACCACATCGGATTCGCGACTGCTATCGATCGGGGTGCAGCTTTGCCAAGAACCGGTTTTAAAACGACGTTTATCCGCGTGTTCACTGCCAATTTTGTGACCTTGGTTCAATAAAGAACGAATTTGAGCGATCGTTTCTGCGGTTAAGGTACTGGTTAAAGTGGCAGTGCCGCCGCCAGAGGAACCGGCAGCATAGCTTTTGAAACTCGGTTCCGCAACGGCGGCGGTTTTACCGTTGCCATTACTAGCCACCGAACCATCGGGACGCTGGATCACTGTTTCTAAAACCCGTTTTTTGGCTTTAGCATCGATACCGAGTAAGCGGACATATTCGCCGCTATGTTCGCGTAAACAATCTTCCAAAGCAGTAATCACATCAGATTCGCGATTGCTTTCGATCGGAGCGCAACTCTGCCAAGAACTGGTTTTAAACCGACGTTTATCGGCGTGTTCGGTGCCGATTTTGTAGCCTTGGGCGAGCAGGGAACGAATTTGAGCGATCGTTTCCCCACTTAAGCTCCCACTGCTGCTATAACTGGCTCCGTTACTAGCGGGGCTGCTGTAGCTGCTGGTTTGGCCGCTGCCGTTACTGGTGGGGGTGCCGCCGGGACGGTGAATAATCATTTCGACGACGCGTTTTTTCGCCTGCGGGTCGATCCCGATCAGACGGACGTACTCATCGCTATTTTCAGCCACGATCGCTTCGATATCGCGAATGATGCCCGCTTCTCCCTTGGTTTCGATCGCCGGTCCAGTTAACCAAGAACTGGTTCTAAACCGGCGTTTATCCGCGTGTTCGGTGGCGATTTTCAGTCCTTGGGCCAGCAGGGAACGCACTTGTACCGACAGGTCAGAATTGCCGTTACCGTTGCCATGGCCGGCGTGGACGGCGGTAGTGGTGCGGGCCGGTTCTCCCGGAGTGTCTTCGGGGCGTTGGATAATCATTTCCAGTACGCGCCGTTTAGCGGCGGGATCGACTCCGATCAAGCGGACGTATTCGCCCTGTAGGTTTCTCAGGGAGGCTTCTAGGGATTGGGATACCTGTTCTTCGCGGCTGCCGTCGATAAAGCCGGCACTTAACCAAGAACTGGTTTTAAAGCGGCGTTTGTCAGCGTATTCCAGCCCGATTTTGTAGCCTTGGGAGAGGAGGGAGCGAACCTGCGCTCGAATGTTTGTATTTAAACTCATAGGTGTCACCGAATTTCTATATAGCGTCTCATTAGCGGTGTTTATAGCGGCTGCCGGTGGAGAAGTCGCTGGGCTGTGGGCTTTGACTGGGACGCTGGGGGCGAGGTCAATTTCCACAATGTGACGAGTGAAGGCTCGATCGATTTCTGTGACATCGGGTAAGCGGTCGGCCTGTTGTTGGCTGGTGATCACGGAACCGGATGGCACGAATTTACCGGCTGGGATTTCCACGTCTTGAACGAGGGCGTGCATCATGACGATGCAATCGGCCCCGATGCGGGCATTAAAGACGGTGGAGCGAAAACCGATAAAACAGCGATCGCCCACATAGGCTGGCCCGTGAATGAGTGCCATGTGGGTGATACAGCTGCCCCGGCCGATCCACACTGAATATTCTCGGCCGTCATCTCCCACCACACGGCTTTTTTCTAAACCGTGGATGATTGCTCCGTCCTGAATTTTGCTGTCATCGCCAATGTGAAAGGGGGTTCCTTCATCGGCGCGGATGGAAGTCCCCGGAGCGATCACCACTCGCGCCCCGATCTCGATAGCGCCACTGAGGTTAGAGAAGGTGTGGACTTTGGCACTCTCGTCTATGCGCGTTTCCTCTGGGGATTTGGTCCGCTTTTTCGGACTAGCCGCCGTTGTGCGGACGACCATAGTTAGTCTTCCTCCATACTGAATTTGGCTGGCTGGTTGTTAATTAACTGTGTTTGGGTTCTATCGATGTTTAACCGGATTGACGAAATTCGTCTCTCTTGCTGTAGAGGGTGCGATTTTCTACGGTTATAGTGTCAATAATCCCCACCACCATCGCGTCAAGGGGGCGATTGTTCTGCCCGTCTTCGATCCGAGCCGCTCCTCCCCGGGACACTAGCACCCATTCATTAAGCCCCGCTCCGACAATATCACCCGCTACTTCGTATTTAGGCAAAAGTTGCCCTTGAGCGTCGATGAACTGCAAAAGCAGAAGTTTCACTCCCGTCATACTGCGCGGTTTCAGGGTGCTAACGACGGTTCCGCAAACTTTGGCAATTTGCATGGAATTTGTTTACACTAAAAGTTAGTTGCGCTCTAGATTCGTCTTAAAGGTTGCGGATTAACACTTTCACGAAACTGTTCTACGGCTTCTGTATAACGAATGGGAAGAACGTATTCGAGGTTTTCGTGAGGACGGGCGATGATGTGGGTCGAGAGGACTTGACCTCCTTTAACACGATTAGATGCCGCTTCTGTCCCCGCCGATACGGAGGCCTGTACTTCCGAAACGTCCCCCCGGACGATGACGGTGACGCGACCACTACCAATTTTTTCGTAACCTACTAGGGTTACGCGGGCGGCTTTTACCATGGCATCAGCCGCCTCGACGACGGCTGGGAAACCCAAGGTTTCCACCATGCCCACTGCAATTGACATAATATTTTTGTCTCCTAATGGTTGGCTTTCTTCGACTCTATAGATGCTGACCCCGATTAACGGTGTTTAATAGCTGCGGAACTGCTCTACTTCTTCGGTGTAGCGAATGGGCAGCACGTATTCGAGGTTTTCGTGGGGACGGGCGATGATATGGGTAGATAGCACTTGTCCTCCGTTAACCCGGTTGGCGTTTTCCACTCCGGCAGCCACAGAAGCTTGCACTTCTGAAACGTCTCCTCGGACAATGACAGTGACGCGACCACTACCGATTTTTTCGTAACCCACTAGAGTCACCCTGGCGGCCTTGACCATGGCATCGGCCGCTTCCACAACGGCGGGAAATCCTAGGGTTTCAATCATTCCTACTGCAATTGGCATTTTTTTGTTCCTCGCTTGTCAAGCCAAACTAAACTATTAATTTCGTTAGCGTTATCAACTTTGTTTCAGTCAAATTCTTTCCTTGTTACTTTTCCTGCTCTAGCTTTGGTGGCAGTCGGGATCGTGGCAAGGTGGGGGTAAGACCATCCTAAATTTTATCTCGATCGTGACCGTTTTCATCCACTATTTTTATTTTCTAGGGCTGGTTGGTAAAAATTTGACGAGTCAGGCAAAATTATCAACCTAAAAAAAGCATAGGAAACTATGACACCTTTGACAATATAAAACATTATGATTATTTCTCATCTTCAGGTTAACGAAAGTTAATCATTCCTTCCCTTCGTCCATCAGCCTCAGCAATTCTCAGGAGATTTACCGCTAAAACCTTTGCTCTGAGCCGATTTCCGCTTTAAGTTCTCTCTTGGCGGCTTGCTCGTCTCTGCCAGATTTACTGGCAGATAAAAGCCTTATTTTCCCTGATTTCGGCTTTTTTATAATTTTTTTATACTATATCTGCACTTCCCCCAGACAGAAATACTAAAAAATTGACAAAATCCTTACTGCAGGTCGCTTCTAAGAAAAAATTGACTCACCACTAGGTACATTTTCTGCTTGAAAGTAGAGCGATCTTGTTAAATTGTAGCTTTTGATACTGTTGCGGATGTGATAATGTGTATTGTTGTGTTCAATCGCCTTTGGGGTTGGGTGCGGCTGTTGCTTGAGCCACCCTGTAAGTAAGTATAATTAAATTGCAGCGGCAGAGAAAGCCGATCAGGAATATTTAGAAGGGCGCGATCCTGGCAAATCTAAAGCAGAGTTGAAGGCTGAGTTAGGATGTGGCGTTACATCATCTTAAAACCAGCCAAGCGTTATAAAACGGTTACAAGGAAACACCAAAATGAGAATCCTAAGCTTAAGCAGATTGATATGATGATAATGTATTTCCCCGGGGGTCAAAAATGTGGTTGAAAATCGTACAAATCGGCAATTCTCAAGGAATTACAATTCCTCAAGCGATTATGGAACAGTGCGAACTCACTGATGAAGTCGAAGCGATAGTCGAGGGTAAAAAAATTATTCTGAGTGCTAAAAAGAAGGTGAGAGAGGGTTGGGCTGAATTATTTGATGACGAACCCATCGAAGCAGAGTTACAGGATTGGTTAGGGGTGGAAAATGAGTTTGAGCGAGAAAACCAATGGTAGAAAGATTTGCCGTAGTTCTAGTAGAACTCGATCCGACTAGGGGTTCTGAACTGCAAAAAACCCGACCTTGTGTTATTGTTTCCCCTAGGGAGATCAATGCTCGGTTGAGAACAGTAGTTATTGCTCCAATCACCAGTACGGTTAAAAAATACCCAACCAGAATCCCCATTGATCAAAAAAATGTGCAAGGCAGTATTGCCTTAGACCAAATTAGAGCGATTGACAAAACCAGAATCGTCGCCCAAATTAGCCATCTCGACGAACAAATGGCAATGTTAGTGGCTGAGCGCTTGGTTGAATTTTTTCACTACTAATTTTGGGATTATAGTTCGCAAAGAGGAAATATCTCAATTGTCCCAGGTGCATCCCTAGTTAGGGAGAGGAATGTAAAGATTTATTAAATATAGAGAAATTGCGGCATGAGATATGATTGATATGGTTGCCTATTAGTCTAAGTCAAATGAACATTGAACAAGTTATCATTAAAAACCTCAGAAAACTTCCCTTAGAAAAACAACAAGAAGTGTTATCCTTCACCGAATCTCTCACCTCAAAAATTTCCCTCCCTTCCCCAGATTATAGTCTCACTCCCCAGGAAAAAGCTCAAAAATGGCAGCAAGTAATCGCTAAACTTCCTAAAACAAGTGCGAATTTACCTGATGAAGCTTTACACCGTGACACTATGTATGAAGACTAATGACTCAATATTTACTGGATACTAACATTTTGCTTCGGGCGGCTGATCCGTCTTCAGCAACTTATTTTCTTGCTAATAATGTAATTACTCAAATCGTTGAAACAGCTAATGAATGTGTTATTATTCCTCAAGTTTTAATTGAATTTTGGGTAGTTGCAACCCGACCCCTTGATGTTAATGGTTTAGGTTGGACTCCAGCACAAGCTACAAATTATGTCAATGATTTATTAGATAACTTTACATTAATTGCAGAAACGCCGGATATTTTTCCCCTTTGGTTTCAATTAGTCACCATCTACAACATTAAAGGAAAACGCACTCATGATATTAGGCTTCTTGCTGTCATGAAAGCTTCTAACATTACCCATTTATTAACCTTTAATCCTGATGACTTTATCCCTATTCCAATATTACCATCGTTCATCCTCAAGATTTGATTAATTGCCAATAATTAAGCAGCAAATCCCACATACTGCACCACAATCCCTCCCGGAAGCGGATAGGTCGCCCGAGCAGGAGTAAAACAGGGGAAAACACCTGAAACTCCTTCCTCTGTGAATCACTGTTTTATGGCGAAAGGAGAAACAGCAGTCTAGAAAAGAGTTCTGGTATTATTTATAGACATCGCCGCGAGGTTTAATAGTTGTAATGACGTATAGATTGTTATCTCTATCTTCAAAAAACAACACTCGATACTTACCCACTCGCAATCTTAGTTCATCTCTTCCGTAAAGGGGTTTAATATCTAATTTTGTAGAATCCGAAATCAAAGTATCCAAAGCTTCAAGAATACGAATTTGGTCATTTTTGGGCATTCTTTCTAAGTAGCGTTCTGCTTGTCTAAGTAGAATATAATCAGCCAAGTTTATCTCCAAATAGTTTGTATTTTAATTCTGTTGAAGTGATTCCAGTATCTCGACCAGATAAATAATCTTGCCATGCTGCTTGGCTTTCAGCAAGTTCTTCGGCTGGAATGATCTCATCGTCATCTTTTGGCGCTAGGGTCGGCTTGATAATAATTTTTAAATCCTCTAAAAGTCGCAACTTATCCGTAAGGGGAAGATTCTCTATTTGGCGGAGGATTTCATAGTAAGTTGTCATAGACCTTGATCGTATCAGATAATCCGAACACACCTCAAATAATACCACATCCAGATACTAACCAAAAATGGTAAAAGCGGTGGGCTGTTCACAACCGACTTGGTTCTGCGGTTTCTTTATCGGGATTAAGAAAGGAATATAAAGATTTATAAAATTGTAGCTTAGAATACAGTTCGGGGGGGGGTAGTGTGTATTGTTGTTTTCAATCCCCTTTGGTGTTGGGTTGGGTTATTGCTTGACCTAGCTGCGAAGGCGGCGATCGCACTCATTGTACGCTGGTTAGGGAGAGGAATGTAAAGATTTATTAAATTGCTGCGTAGAATGCCGTTCGGGGGGGGAGAAATTAACCAGAACACACAAACTGAATTGGAGTTATAATGAACAGCAAATTTACCCATAGTTTCTTGGGGTTCTTGGCCATCGCTACCCTGGGAACATCAATTTTGCCAACGCAAGCTCAAGCTTCCACAATAGTGCTAAACAGTGGCCAAGTGATTACAGGTTCTGGAATGCCAGGTGACACAGATATCAACATTACTTACTGGACAAAGGGGATAGCTGTATATCCACTGTCGCCCAATCCCTTCACCACGGCCGATTTTGACAAAGCTAAGGGGATAGGTTGTGTAACTTCCGGCCCTAACCCCGATATATGCGATTCTGCCAAGGTAGTTGCACCTTATTCCCCTCCTACTTGGATTCCTTCTCTCCCAAGTGCTCCCAATGCGCGATGGATTAACTGGAAGGACGACTTCTCATTAGGTTTTCCAGGAGCTTCGGTGCTATATGCCTATCGTTTTACCGTACCTGAACCAACCATCAACAACGCTGCGATCAAAATGTATTGGGCAGTAGATGATTTTTTGGGAGAATATCCAGGATATCCTGATCCCAACCCAATTGGAGTATATATTAACGGTTACGCCCTGAATAGTAGTTTCAGCGGTGTGGGTCGTGATCAAGAATATTCTGCTTCTCAATCAATTCCGTCAAATTGGTTAAACCCAGGATCAAACAACTGGCTTTATGTTTACCAAAGAGATGCTGGCGGTTCGCCAAGCGGTACTATTTTCGGCGCACATATCAGGGTTAACGTTCCTGAACCCAGTTCTATTATTGGTCTTGCAGTCCTCAGCACTCTCGGCGCAGCTTCAACCCTGAAGCGCAAATTGAAGCCATCCCAATCTTCAGAAAAAGAAACCACAAAAGTCGGCTAAATTGCTTCTAAAAATACCATAAATGCCCCTTCATGTTATCTTGAGGGGGTTTATTGTATAATCGAGGGGTGATTAAACTAGATCAACTTACGCAATCTTGAGCTATAATCGGCAATGAGGTCGAATCCGAACAACGATCAGAAAAAACTCCTAATTGCTGAACTTAAAAAAGCAGGAATCAAACATACCCCAGAAAATATTATCAGAATTACTCAAGATACTAAGGGGAAAATTATTTTTCTAGAAACTGGAAAAGGAGGTGATAAAGGTTCTGGATTGCTGCATATTCTAGAAAATCATCGAGAAGATTTCCTCAAGAGAGGTATTACCGAAGCACAAATTCCCGATTTAATCATAAGAGCTATTAGTGAGGGTACAATTATTGGCATACAAGGGAAAAGTCGCATAATTTATCAAGTAGAAATCAATGAAATGATCCAGTATATTTCTCTAGAAATTAGTCCTAATGGTTACATAGTGAGTGCTAATCCAACTCCAACTCGATTAATTAATAAACTTATTCAGGAATGATAGTTATGGCAATCAGAATCAAACTTTGGGCAGATTATGGAAGTTACCCACTTTGGGGAGTAGATGAAATTGATAACATTGCTCCTG
>SFAU01000155.1 GCA_007096045.1 Microcystis novacekii Mn_MB_F_20050700_S1
AAACTAATCTTACACAGCCCAAGGTGCGCCGCAATAGCGACTCTTGTTCGGGTGTGGGGTAAAATCGAAACGAATAGGCTTTTTCCATGTCTCACATTTTAGCATATATTTCGTAAATGTGTTAATATTTAACAGTAAAGCCGCCGTAGAACGGCGGGGTTTCAGACCCAAATTTTCGATGATCAATTTTACCTTACAGCAAGCCTTCGCCCGTCGTCATGCCCTAAAAGTGATTAGTGGGTTAAATAATTTTGATCGCTCGCAGGTTCTCTCAGTAGTTAAAGCAGCTACCGCCGGAGGAGCAACTTTTGTCGATATTGCCGCTAATGCTGACCTAATTCGGGCTGTAAAAGCCTTGACAAATTTACCCGTGTGTGTATCGGCTGTTGAGCCAGAATTGTTGGTGATGGCAGTGGATGCGGGAGCCGATTTAATTGAGATCGGTAATTTCGATAGTTTTTATGCCCAAGGACGCATTTTTGAGGCGGCGGAAGTTTTAGACCTAACCCGTCAAACTCGCGACTTACTGCCCGAAATTACCCTGTCTGTGACAGTTCCCCATCTCCTACCCCTCGATCAACAGGTGAGACTAGCAGAAGCTCTAGTTAGTCAGGGGGCCGATATCATTCAAACCGAAGGCGGCACTAGCAGTCAACCCCGTCACGCCGGTATTTTGGGACTGATTGAAAAAGCTGCCCCGACTTTAGCAGCAGCCCACGCTATTTCCCACGCAGTTAAGGTTCCCGTCCTCTGCGCTTCCGGTTTATCCAGCGTTACCGCTCCCATGGCGATCGCTGCTGGAGCGGCCGGTATCGGTGTTGGTTCGGCGATCAATCAATTGGATAATGAAGTGGCTATGGTGGCAGCTGTGCGCGGTTTAGTCGAATCTCTGCAAGCACAACCGGTCCATATTGGCAACTAGAACAATTTTTGTCTAGATACGACGGAGAAGGGGCCGTTTTCCCTTCTCTTTTTCCCTTTGTAATCAGTTATTTTAGCTGTCAGGAGTCGGTCGTCAGGAGTCAGTATTCAGGAGATAGGGTGATAGGGTTTTGGGGTGATAGGGTGATGAGACAACTTCCCCACTTCCCCACTTCCCCACTTCCCCACACCCCACTTCCCCACTTCCCCACTTCCCCACTTCCCCACTTCCCCACTTCCCCACTTCCCCATCAACTGTGGTAAAATGGGCTATGGCTCAAAACATTAGAGATAGAAGCACTCCACCATGATTCGAGATATCTTCATGCCCCAGCTCAGTTCCAGCATGACCGAAGGAAAAATAGTTTCTTGGGTGAAGTCCCCCGGGGAAAAAGTCAGCAAAGGGGAAACGGTGTTAGTGGTCGAATCCGACAAAGCCGACATGGACGTGGAATCGTTTTATGATGGCTATCTCGCTGTAATTTTAGTCGAAGTTGGCCAAGAAGCACCCCTAGGGAAAGCGCTCGCCTATATCGCCGAAACTGAAGAGGAGATTGAACTAGCCAAAGCTCAGGGAAAAACCGCCGCAGCCGCCCCTAGCAAGCCCGTAGAGACCCCAGAAATCGCTCCGCCTCCCGTTTCGATCCCCGTCGCCGCCGTTAAAGAGAATGGCCGTTTAGTCGCCTCTCCCAGGGCCAAAAAACTGGCTAAAGAATTAAAGGTGGATCTGAAAACCCTAGTGGGTAGCGGTCCCCACGGACGAATTACCGCCGAAGACGTAGAAAAAGCGACAGGAAAAGTCAGCACCGCCCCCGCTCCCGTCATTACTCCTCCGCAACCCGTCAGCGTGCCTGTAGCGGCTCCTAAAGCCCCGATTCCAGCCAGCGCCCCAGTCGGTCGCACTGTTCCCCTCACCACTGTGCAAAAAGCCGTCGCTCAGAATATGTCGGTTAGCCTACAGGTTCCCACCTTCCAAGTAGGCTACACTATCACCACCGACCCACTAGACCAACTCTATCAACAGCTAAAATCCAAGGGTGTCACCATGACGGCCCTGTTAGCAAAAGCAGTAGCCAACACCCTCGCTAAACATCCTATAGTTAATGCCAGCTATAGCGACGCAGGAATCCAATACCACGGGGCGATTAACGTGGCCGTAGCCGTGGCTATGCCCGATGGTGGCTTAATTACGCCGGTTTTGCGCTCTGCTAACCAGATGGATATCTATTCCCTCTCCCGCAGTTGGAAGGATTTAGTTGATCGCGCTCGCAGTAAACAACTGCAACCAGAAGAATATAATAGCGGTACTTTTACCATTTCTAATCTGGGAATGTTCGGAGTCGATCGCTTTACCGCTATTTTACCCCCCAACCAAGGTGCAATCCTGGCCGTGGGCGCTTCCCGTCCCCAAATCGTCGTCCACAATAATGGTTTATTCGGAGTGCAAAAACAGATGACGGTTAATCTCACCAGTGACCACCGAGTCATCTACGGGTCCGATGCAGCCTCCTTCCTGCAAGACTTAGCTAAACTGCTCGAAACTGAGGTGCAGTCTTTAACTATGTAATCAGAATCTAGGCAGCAGGAGCCAAGGGAGTTTCTCTCTAGCTCCTGCTTTGTTGTTACTAAAAAAATGTAAAGAATTAGCTAAAATAGGTTTGACCTTATCTATCACCCAAAACTATCGCCCAAACAAGGCCAAAAAAAGTGTTAATCTCAGGGAACTTTAAGATCTAAGCTAATATCGGTAAATTAACCCTCAATCTCGCCCTATATATTAAGCCTACAATAATTCGTATTCCCACGCCCTAACGCCTACCCATAGGAAAAAATGATCACAGAGAATAGTCGCTTACGTTCAGAATTTTTAAATACACAGGTTATCACTCGCAATACAGGCAAAAAACTCGGCGTTGTTAAAGATATCCTAGTAGATATCGATCAACGAGAAGTAGTTGCCCTGGGACTCCGCGATAATATCCTCTCCTTGTCAGGAATGCCTCAATATATGTATTTATCGAGCATCAGTCAGACGGGAGACGTGGTTCTCGTTGAAGATGATAACGTCTTGGAATCCGTCGATATCGATGCTTATACTCCCTTAATCGGTAGTGACGTGATCACAGAAACCGGCGAACCTTTAGGCAAAGTCCGCGATTATCAATTTGATCCCCTTAGTGGTCAATTACATTCTATTATCATCGCTTCCCTGGGATTACCTCTTATCCCTGAACAATTAATCAGTACCTACGAAATTGCCATTGAAGAAGTGGTTAGCAGCGGTCCGAATCGCTTAATCGTCTTTGAAGGGGCCGAAGAACGTCTCACCCAAGTTAGTGTGGGAGTTTTGGAACGTTTGGGTATTGGTCGTCCCCCCTGGGAAAGAGAAGAAGAAGAAGCTTATTATACCCCCGCTGCTCGCCCAGAAAATCAGTTAGGTACGGGTATTCCCCTCCGCACTCCCGTTGAGGCCGCTAAACCCGTGGAAGAACGCTGGAGTGAAGACGAATGGGAAAAAGAACCCCTGCGCGCCAATCCCCCACCGCAAAAACGGGCCGAAGCTCGTTATTATGAGGAAGAATACGAGGAAGAAGAAGATAACTGGGGAGAGGCGCGGTTAGAACGCACAGAAAGCTTTTCTCGTCCTCAGTACGAGGATTACGAAGATAAGGCCGAGGATGATATGTGGGATGATGACGTGGAACCGGATTATAATCCCCCCCGCATCAATATCACCGAGAAGAAAAAAGAGAGAATCCCCGAATACGAAGACGGTTAATCTTTGATCGTCCCCCTATCCATTAGTTACATCTTTCTTAACATATTTGACAAAAAAAGAAAAGTGTGCTATGTGGCTCAAGGGGGTTCTCTGGGGGGACTAATTTGATCAGATAGTTTCCCAGTCTGGCTGATATTATTTAACCTTTAATCAAGGCTATCACCGGGGCCACCAATCTTCGATCACCTGCGCGATAGTATAGGGACAAAACTCTGGAAAAATGCTGAGGACTAAACCTGTTTGTCTGGCGGACTCTCGACGCGCTCTGGTATATTCCTTGTCCAAAATTTGCGCGGGATAACTGCTTAAACTGGGACTATCCTCTAACTTACGACGAATTTGCGATCGCCCATCATTGATGGAATCCAGCCAATTATCGGAGCGCCGTTGGGGTTGATATTGCCACTTGAGGAGATGAATCAAAATTCGCTCCATTTGAGAACCAATCGCACTGCGTTCACTTTTCCCCAAATCCTCAATTTCCTCGATTAAATGCTCCCAGTCAATGGCATCCCAGCGTTGTTCCCGCAAAAGTTGAGCCGTATCCCGGGCCCAAAGAATTAAATCGCAATCGTAGGTGGTTGGCATAACCGGTTCCCTGTTTTTCAAGCTTTTCTGGTGGGATTATGGGGTTAATTAGAACTCTTGCAAATTAATTATATGTTATAATAATGGGTTAACTAATTTTCCCCAAAAAATTAGTTAATCAGTACATTCGTCCTGAATGAAAACTTGAAGTTTAACTTTTAACTCA
>SFAU01000156.1 GCA_007096045.1 Microcystis novacekii Mn_MB_F_20050700_S1
TCATCCGTTGTGATAATTGTACCAGAAGGCAATTGATAGCCTGTTAAATTTCCTTGTTTCCACCATCTCCAAGCCGTTCGATAACTTATTGCTGCTTTTTTTGCCTAGTCTGATAGTTTCCTGTCTATATATTACCATGCCTGGCTATATATGACTATATTTGTATTGAAACTTTACAATACTTTCTGGAGGAACACCGGTGGCCAATACCTTTCAACAAGTTGCCGGTGTTTATGATGGCCAGGTTATGCGTCTCTACATTAACGGCGTTCAGGTTGCATCTAATAATTTTGGCTCAATAGTCCCAATTCCGACTAATAATCTATCCCTTAAAATTGGTGCAGATTCCACTGGTAATGCAAATTTGTTTGCAGGACGTATTGACGAAGTGAATATCTTCAACCGGGCGTTGAGTGCTTCCGAAGTTGGTCAACTTGCTCTTGGCGCGAATGATGTTAGTACTGTTCCTGAACCCACCTCTCCCCTAAGTCTCCTCGCCCTCGGTACACTCGGCGCAGCTTCAACCCTCAAGCGCCAACTAAAACCGTCCCAATCCAGCGAAAAAGAAACCACAAAAGTAGGCTAAATTGATGTCAAATATACAATAAATGCCCCTTCATTCAGGAAAACTCGTAGGTTGGGTTGACGCAAGGAAACCCAACCACTTCCCGGAATATTTTCACAATCTTGGTTGGGTTTCGCCTTTTGAGCCGATTGGTAATACCTGCTCAATAATGATAGCTCAACCCAACCTACGGCCTTATCTTTACTTCCCGGAATATTTTCACAATCTTGGTTGGGTTTCGCCTTGTGAGCCGATTGGTAATACCTGCTCAATAATAATAGCTCAACCCAACCTACGGCCTATAAAAATTTCTGATTTTGCAGCTTATCAGATCTGCCCTAATTAGGAATCAACTTGACTAGGAGAGGAACGTCTTTTAAAAGGCATTAGTTTTTTGATTAATTCAGGTGTAATTAAGCCTTGGGGATAAAAAATCGTTCCCAAAACAATTAAAATTCCAAAAATAATCAAACGACCATCGCGCAAGAAATTCCCTAACCAAATCGGTAAACCATTCACACCGCCGAGGGCGCGTAAAACTTCGGGCAAAGCAGTTAAAACAATGCCTCCCACCACCGGCCCGACAAAAGTTCTTGAACCACCAATTAAAACGAAAGCCAAGAAAATAATACTGGCATCAAAAGTTCCTTGACGGGAATTCCAAGTATTGAGAAAATGGGCGCTTACCGCTCCCACAACTGCCGCTAAAACTGCCCCGAAAGTGAAGGATAAAACTTTGTGATAGGTGGGATTAATTCCCATGGCCGCAGCTGCCAATTCATCGGCACGAATGGCATTAAATGCCCGACCAATTTTGATGTTTTCTAACCGGTAGAGAAACAGCATAGTTAGGAATAAGAGGGGCAAAGCCAGCCAAAGGTAGGCTAATTGAGTAGTGAAAGGTTGGGGAATGGCGAAAATACCGACTGCACCGCCAGTTATATCGAGATTAAGGGCAATAATTCTTAAAATTTCTACCCAGGCGATCGTGGCAATAGCTAAATAAATACCTCGCAAACGGAGAACAGGAATACCTAAAACTATGGCTAATATTCCTGAAATAGTGCCAGCAATTAACATTTCTAAAAAGACCAAAGCCAGGGGATAATTGCTACCGGTATTAGTAAAAACTTTCGTGGAAAGAATGGCAGACACATAACCACCTAAAGCGTAAAAACCGGGGGTTGCTAAGGATAATTGACCAGCCATTAAGGGCAGATAAATTGAAATGCCTAAAATGGCTCCAAATACCATTGAAACAATTAAAAAACCATAGGTGTTAAAAAAGTCAGCCATATTTTCAGTGAGCGGTTATTGGGTGTTTAAGTTAGGGTAGTCAATTAGCTAATTTTATCACCGTTCTCTCCCCTCTGATTCTCTGGTAATTCTTGAAATTATGATCATTTTTTACTTGGCACTTTTCCTATATGGTAGCGTTCGCCACCTTAAAAGCAGACGGGATGATCGATGATGGGAAAAAGTATCTTTCTTAACTTTGTCTGGGAAAAAATTCAGGGGAATTTATGAGACAGCAGCATTGGTTAGTCAACTCCGAAAACCAGTTCCTCGGACTCCTACGGCTGAATTTCCCGATAAAATCGCAGTAACGGGCGAAAACGTCCTATAAGCTGAGTATAGCATCAGTTTTACCCCAGAAGCAATCCATCAGGTACAGGTGATCGGTGAGGAACCAGTAATATGGTTTTAAACGTTTTCAATTCGATCCTCTCACTAATCGAGCAGTTAATTTTTAGGTTAGAGAAATGATAGATAAATGAGAGGATCATGAGATAAATATGAAAGTTTTTTGGGGAAAAATTAGTTAAGATAAGGGGAAATTAAAGGATAAACAACTATAGATGTTTACTTCACTCGAACTTTTGACCATTTCTTTTGTAGCCGTGGGATTAGCCGCCGATGCCGTGGCCGTTTCTCTGACCAGTGGCCTGATGATTCGTCATATTCATGTTAATAAGGCTTTGAAAATTGCTTTGTTTTTTGGGGGATTTCAAGCAATTATGCCGATGATCGGTTGGGGTATCGGCCTAACTTGTCGCGATTTCCTCGCCTCTTTTGACCATTGGATCACTTTTATTATTTTAGGGGCGATCGGCAGTAAAATGATCTACGAAGCTGTTCAAAATGATGACGAGGAAAAAAAATTTAATCCTCTAGATTCCTATACTTTAATCGGATTAGCGATCGCTACTAGCATCGATGCTTTAGTAGTTGGTTTGGGTTTATCGATGATTAAAACTCCCTTACTTTTAGCTTGCACTGTCATCGGTTCTATTACCTTTGCTTTATGTTTTATAGCTGTTTTTATCGGGCATAAATTCGGTAATTTATTTAGTCAAAAGGTGGAAATTCTCGGCGGTTTAGTTTTAATATTAATCGGCAGTAAAATCCTCATTGAACATTTAATTGCCTAGATTATCTCCATTTTTCACTATCCTCCCTATTTTCCCCGACTGTTTCAACAGGGGAGTGGCTAATTCGGGATAACCAGCCTCAATTAAAGCCCGATCTCTGATGCGACAGGAATCGCATAAACCACAGGGTTCAACTTCCCCTTGATAACAAGACCAAGTATCAGCAATGGGAACCCCTAAACTAACAGCACGACGGACGATATCTACCTTATTATCCATCACCAAAGGGGCAATTAATTGGGGTGCTTTCCCTTCTAAACCCGCTTTCGATGATAAATTAGCTAAAGTTTGAAAGGCATCTAAATACTGAGGACGACAATCGGGATAACCAGAATAATCCACCGCATTAATTCCTAAATATATCGCCTCCGCTGCCCTTGCTTCCGCTAAAGAAAGAGCGATCGAAATAAAAACTGTATTTCTCCCCGGCACATAGGTAATCGGGATAATATTCGGGTTAATTCCCTCTTGGGGAATAGCAATAGATTGATCCGTTAAAGCGGAACCTCCCCACAAAGATAGATTGACTTCGATCAGATGATGTTCTTTAATATTGAGGAAATTAGCAATTTTTTTCGCCGCCGCTAATTCCCGCTCGTGTCTTTGTCCATAACGAAAGGAAAGGGCAATTAATTGATAACCAGCAGCTAAAGCGATCGCTGCTGTTGTCGCTGAATCTAATCCCCCGGAAAGTAAAATAATCGCCTTTTTTGTCATTACCCTAATGTCACCTGTGTTTGTTGATAATTAGCTACTAAGATAAATTGTTTTAGCCACCGCGAACCTAACAAAATCTCCTTAATTGCCTCCCCTGCAAAAACGGGAATTTCGTATTCCTGACCATCAATTCTTACTCTGCCTAAATATATATCAAAAAATGCTTCTCCTTGAGCGGTTATCAATTTATTTTGTCGCAAAAAACGCCAATCAAGACTGTCAGCATCTTGACTATTTATGGCTAAAAACTCGGTAAAACCAGTATCCAGCATAACTTCTGCGGGTAGAATCAATCCATCATCGCCAACTAAATCGATATCAAAATAAATTTGTCCTTTGGTTCCAAATCTCCCTTCAATCATATTCTGCCACTAACTCCAGTTTCATTAATGCCAAAGATATGATGGATTTTGTCGGGATATTTTGCCCTTGCTTTTTTACTGGCCACTTCTTGATCGGGATCGATAAAATAATCGCCGCTATCGGGTTCGATCGCAATGTACCAACCATAGTAATGTTTCATTAACCGAGGCTGTAAACTCTGAAAAATCGGCCAACAACGATGATAAAATTCTAATTGTCGGGCGCGATGTTTGGCCTTTTCTTCCTCTGTAGATTGCATCTCCGGAAAAACTCGACCACGACGCACTACTCGTTCAGAATTGTTGTTAGACATAGTATTTAACCTCTTGTTAGTCAATTAGGGGTTGGGAATTATGAATTATGAATTGGGGAGTGGGGAGAATAAATAAAAAGTAATCTCCTGATAACTGATAAGTAGGTGGGTGGAATTGAATATAAGATGAACGTAGGTTGGGTTGAAGCATGAAACCCAACGCCCGATTATTTTACGCTACCGCTAACCCATCCTACAAATAATTGTGCCTCCCTACTTAACTGATAACTGATAACTGATAACTGCTCACTGATAACTGATAACTGCTCACTGATAACTGATAACTGCTCACTGATAACTGATAACTGATAACTGATAACTGACTAGCGGACTCCTAAAAACTTATGGGTTTGGAGACTGAGGCGCCATTGGGGATGGTGGAGAACATAATTAAAGACTAACTCTTTGCTTTCCACTGTATTCCATTCGGGTTGCAAATATTTGATCACACCTTCCGATAACTTACTTTCCTGCATGGCTGCCCAGTCTAAATCCTCTGGATTAGCCACGACAATTTTTAACTCATTCACCTGTGCATAAATACTAGGATCGGGCATTTTATAAGTTTTAGGAGAAAAAGTCACCCAATCGAAAACCCCAGTAAAAGGATGAGCACCAGAAGTTTCTAAATGTACCCGTAAACCCTGATTTTTTAATTCCTTGGTCAAAGGATCAAGATTGTGCATTAAAGGTTCACCCCCGGTAATCACTACCATAGCGGGGTTAGCCCCTTTTGCCATCTCTACCAATTCCCCCAGGGATTTTTGTGGATAACGGTGGGCATTCCAAGACTCTTTCTGGTCGCACCAAGGACAATAGACATCGCAACCTCCTAAACGGAGGAAAAAAGCATTGCTTCCCGTCCAAAAGCCTTCGCCCTGCACAGAATGGAAAGTTTCGACAACAGGATAGGTACAATGGTTTATGCTAACCGTTTTCATAGAATCAGTATTATATAAAATATGGACATTCCCCTGAACTTTGCCAAATACATCCAATGGTCTGCTATTGCCACGCTGGTTTTTTTGGTACTCACGATTATCGCTTTTCTCGTCGGTTGGGGAATCCGCTTTCGTCTCGTCGGTGTCACTAGCTTTATGGCCGTGTTGACGGTCGGAATTTTCGGTCTTGGGTTGGGACTGTTTACCCGTACCGAAATTCCGGGAGCGGTGAGATTCTCCCTTGTCTATGATAACGGAGCTAATCAAGCTGTTATCTCCCTGCCCAATACTGTTACTCCCGAGCAAGTGGAAGCAACCCTAAAACAAGCCGCTAGTGACTTGTTTTCCTCTGGTCGCGCCGGTGCTGGCGGTAATAATCAATTTATCATTAGCGCTCGCACTCTCGTTCACCCTCAGCCCGGTTTATCTGCTCCTTTGTACTTGGGACAGATTAAAAAATCCTTCTCCGCCCCAGGGGATAATACTCCTGAACTACAGCTTTTTCCCGAAAGTTTCGCTAAACTTAGCCAATAATCCTTGAGGTTGTCAAAAAATGTCCAATGCTGTCGCTGTTTTGCCCCTGTTAATCGCCCCCGCACAAGTGATTCGGGGTGACAATGCCTTAGAAGAATCCACCGGCAAGTTAGCGGATTTGGGTAAACGTCCCCTCGTGGTGGGCGGCGATCGCAATTTGGCTTTTTTGTCATCTCCCCTGAAAAATCTCACTCCTAGCTATCACAGTTACGCCCCCGATTGTTCGGAAAATTCCCTAGCATATTTAAAGGCATCTGTCAAGAGTCATGAGGCAGATTTTATCATCGGTGTGGGTGGCGGCAAGGCCCTCGATACGGCCAAATTACTCGCCCATCAGTGCCATTTGCCGATCGCCACGATTCCCACCTCCGCCGCCACCTGTGCTGCTTGGACAGCCCTATCTAACGTCTATTCTGACGCGGGGGCGTTTCTTTACGATCTGTCCCTAGCCCGTTGTCCGGATTTATTAATTCTCGATTACGGTATTATCCAAACTGCCCCGAAAAGAACCTTAATCGCCGGTATTGGCGATGCGATCGCTAAATGGTACGAAGCTTCCGTCAGTAGTGGTCATTGCACAGAAACCCTGATCATTGCCGCTGTCCAACAGGCCCGGGTTTTGCGGGATATTCTTTTCCAAAAATCCCCGGCAGCCCTGGAAAATATCGGCGGGGAGGACTGGAAACAGGTGGTGGATGCCACCGTTTTATTAGCCGGAGTAATTGGTGGTTTAGGGGGCGCTAATTGTCGTACCGTGGCCGCCCATGCAATTCATAATGGTTTAACCCATATTCCCGCTTGCCATCATGTCCTGCACGGGGAAAAAGTCGCCTACGGAATTCTCGCCCAATTGCGTCTAGAAGAAATAGTTTTGGGTAATCAATTAGCAGTATCGGCCCGGGGGCAACTAATCCAGTTTTATGAACAAATTGGTTTACCGAAATCCCTAGAGGATTTAGGATTAAGAGATGTTTCCCTTGCCCAATTGCGCCACGCGGCCGCAATTGCCTGTCAGCCTAATTCGGACATTCATCGTTTACCTTTTACGGTTTCCCCGGAACAAGTTATGGCGGCCATGGTTTCCACTACCACTGCCGATACGATCGGGCAGAAAGTTAAGGCTAATTAACGGGAATATTTTCGGGACTTATTAATAAAATGCACGTTATCAGTCGGAAGAAATTAAATGAATTTGCCGAAAGGTAAGTGGGTGGGTGGAATTAAATATAAGATGAACGTAGGTTGGGTTGAAACATGAAACCCAACGCCCGCATAGTTTACGCTACCGCTAACCCATCCTAATTAAAAGAATGGTATCAAAAAATGAAGACAGGACAATTTCAGTCCCTAGCAGAATTAAGAGCCATTTTCCCCAGTGCTGACAAAGTAGGAAAACTAACTGTCTTTAACATAGGCGGAAATAAGATTAGACTCATAGCAGTAATTCATTACAATCGACAAAAAATTTATATTCGAGAAGTTTTAACTCATGCTGAATACGACAAAAACAAATGGAAGGAGTGAAAAAAATGCCGAAGATCGATATAGAAAAAACCCAGCAAGCCTGGACAAACTTAAACCAAATACTCTTTATTCCTCGCAGCGAATCAGAATATGAACAATTAGTAATTATGTTAGATAATTTGATAGATGAAATAGGAGAAAATGAAAATCATCCTCTTGCTTCTTTAATGGAAATTTTGGGAGTATTAATAGAAAATTATGAACAGGAAAATGTTCCCGAATTATAAATTAAAACAGGCAGTCCATAATCAAATCCATGAAGGGTAGGGGGGTGCGTTCCCAAATATTGGTTAACCCTGAAATTGTCATGTTTTCAGGGAACGCATCCTAGCAAGCGATGCGATCACTGATGCTTATAATAAAAGAAGTACAGCACGTTCAGCAAATGGTGATATTAAAGGAGCAGTTGAAGATTTACAAAAAGCTCAACAGCTTTTGAAAAATTAAGCCGATAGTTTAATTTAAAGTAATTTTTTACTTCCCATGCAAAATCTATGAATACTCTCGAAATTCAAGAAATTATTGCCAAGATTACCTTAACTTTGGACAATCCAAAGTCAGTAAAACTACAGATCAAACAGATTAACTTAGCTCAAAAACAACTTAGAGCCATCAAAAAAGAAATTAACGCCAAAATTCGCAATATTAATCAACAAGCAAGCCAAGCTTATTCTGATCGTATAATATCGGTGGGATTAGACATTTTTGGTAAACATAAATTGGCAGGACGAGTGAGAGCAGAAACGCGCCAGAGTATTGAAAGAGAAAAGAAAGATGCTCGTCAACCTTATCTAGAAATGAAGGACTTTATCGATCGAGTAATTTTGGAAGGTGATAAACTAAAACTAATGGCAGAAGATTATCTGCTCAGAAATCAAGACTAAAATCTATCTCTAATGTTAGTTATCCTTAACACCACCATAATTCTAATTCTTAAATTTTAGAGGCATTATGCTATGATTTTAATGGAGGTGAATTAGGCTCCCCGAAGAGGGAAGAGAATACCCAAAAAGTTCTATCTACAACTTTTGCAAGAGAAATCAAGGAGAAAATCAAGGATTTACAATCTCGGTTTCAGAACAGTCCACTGGGTTACGGGGGCCATGGCTTTCCAACCTAAAAATTTACCGACTGGTTCGGCTTTTTCAATGCCAATTCGCAGCAATTCCCCCCCTAATTTACTATGCCATTGCAAGAGGACTAATTCACTTTCAATTGTAACAGTGTTAGCAACAAGACGACCCCCGGGGCGCAGGGCTAACCAACAGGTTTCCAAGAGGTGGGGTGTGGTGATACCGCCACCAATAAAAATAGCGTCCGGTGGCGGTAAATCTGCCAAGGCGCTCGGTGCTATTCCGGCGACGATTTGCAGGTGGGGCGTTCCTAGGGCGACGGCATTATCGGCAATGTATTGTAATCTGGTGGGATGATGTTCGATCGCAATAGCCTGGCAACGGCGATCGCTCCGCAGCCACTCAATGGCAATGGAACCACAACCCGCCCCCACATCCCAGAGCAATTGTCCGGGTAAGGGAGCCAATCTACTCAGAGTGATAGCACGAACTTCTCTTTTTGTCAACTGTCCGTCATGATGGTAAGCAGAATCCGGCAGTCCTGGAAGGCGCGGCGCCCGGGTGGAAGGATGGGAGGAGATGCAGCTAATGGCGATGACATTTAGATCTGCGAGATCTGTAAATTGCCAATCGTTGGCGATACCTTGAATGTGGCGTTCTCGGGTTCCCCCTAGATGTTCTAAAACCGTGATGGAACTTTCGCCAAAACCTGCCTCGGTTAGAAGCCGAGCAGCGATCGCAGGAGTCTCAGCATCAGCACTCAGTACCAGCAGTTTAGCACCGGGATAAAGCACCCCATTCAACCAAGCCGGGGGCCGACCGCACAAACTCAAAGTTTCCACTTCACTCAGGGACCAACCCAAACGACTACAGGCAAGACTAAAGCTAGAAGGAGAGGGAATAATCGTCATTTCCTCCAGGGGAATCTGGCGGGTGAGGGTGACACCAATTCCGTAGCACATGGGATCACCACTGGCTAAAACACAGACGGATTGACCACGAAGGCGGATAATCTCGTTAACAGAGTCTTGAATAGGAGAAGTCCAGAGCAGTTTTTGCCGTTGATCCTCTGGGGGTAACATTGCCAGATGACGTTCACCACCGACAATAACTGATGCTAAAGAAAGCAGACTTCGCCCCACTGAACTTAACCCTTCTAAGCCATCTTCACCAATTCCTATGATCGATAGCCATTTCGACTGACAATTGCGATCCGCCATATTAAAAAAAATCGCTACTATTTCATTATCTGCCATCAGGCTCTATCCTTCAAACAAGATATAATCGGGTTAGTGCCAAGTTAATTTATCTGAAAAATTATGACCACCACCGCCGATGATGTTTGGAAATTATTAGCCGAATTAGTAGAAGCTCAAAAAGAGACAGAAAGATGCTTTCAAGAAACTGAGCGACGCTTTCAAGAAACCGAGCGCATTCTCAAAGAACAATCTTTAAAAACCGATCGCCAAATTACCAGACTCAGTCAAGAAATTGGTAATCTTGGCGGTAAATGGGGACGTTTTGT
>SFAU01000157.1 GCA_007096045.1 Microcystis novacekii Mn_MB_F_20050700_S1
TAAGTCGATCCTTGTACAGCAACATTTTTGAAGATTATCAACTACTAATAAATAATTAACTGAAAGTCCCTCCCATTATTGTTTCTATCGTTTGTTTTCGGATTTATGCAAGAGGTCTTCTGTGGAAGGACTCTGCTGGGGCAGCGGAGAAGGAGAATCACTAACCCTCCTAGAGGCGCGATTCCTGATTTTGAAAATATGCGCTGCCGCTTTTTAGCCGGCCTTTCGCCATAATTTTTGATTATCATCCTTGATCCAGAAGAGCCTTTTCTTATTTTACTAAATAATGCTTAACAGAGAAACACCAGCCAGTATATAGCAATTCTCTCACTTATGAGGTACAGTAGCAACAGTGAGTAAACCAATTGCGAATATCTTTTTGAGTAACTTGTAACATAGTCGATTCAATCAGGGTGAGAGCATCTCAAAAGCTATTGACAATTGGCCAATTTTGTGATCCGCATGGGCATTTCAGGTGATACCAGTCAATCAGAATAGTTACGAAATCTTCACATTTGGTCGATTTTTGCTTAACAATTGAGATGGCCAATTCTCCTCAAATATGCCTGAATCGCTTTCTGGGTAAGCAACTCACATAAAGTTCATTTTGTCAAGGATTGTTAAGATGCGCTTACCCTGTCGATTCAATCCCTTCTATAGCAATTCTTGGAGCTATGAGGTACAATGGAAAGCAAATAGACAAATAATAGAACTTACCAGCTTCCTATGAGACCCTATTCCGTAGATTTTCGCCAAAAAATTATCGATGTCTGGAAGAAAGAAAAAATTTCCATTCGAGGACTAGCCCAGAGATTTGACGTGGCTAAAAGCTTTATTCAGAAGTTATTGAAGCAACATAAAGAAACAGGAGATATCCGTCCTCGTCCGCAAGGGGGAAGTCCGCCAACCAAGTTAAATAGTGAACAACTGATAATTTTAATAGAAATCATCGAAGCCAATAATGATGCAACTCTCGAAGCATTATCGGACTTACTGTATGAAAAGACACAGGTGAAAGTCAGTAGAGCCACCCTGGGGCGGCTGACGCAAAAACTCAATTACAGTTTCAAAAAAAACACTACACGCGGCGGAAAAAGAAAGTGACAGGGTACAGCAAAAAAGAGTGGAATACTGGTCAGAAGTTCGGGAAATTGAGGCATCAAAACTAATTTTCATCGATGAATCGGGGGTAAATTTAGCCCTTTTGAGACTCTATGCTAGAGCCTTAATTGGCCGAAGAGATCGGAGAAAAAAACCACAAAAAAGAGGGAGAAATATTTCAATAATTAGTGCTATAAGCTTAGAAAAAGTTGTCGCATCAGTCAACATATACGGTGCAGTGGATGCGGTAACATTTGAAGGATTTATTCTGAAGGAAGTGCTGCCAAAAATTAAAGAAGGAGACTATTTGATCATGGATAACGCCAAGATTCATCTCGGAGAAATGGTCAGAGAAATAATTGAACAAGAAAAAGCTAGACTCATCTATTTACCTCCTTATTCTCCCGAATTCTCTCCTATTGAAAACTTTTGGTCAAAAGTCAAAGCGATATTAAGAAAACTGAAGGCGAGAACTTACAAAGACTTAATATAGCAATTCCCATAGTTGTGAGGTACAAAGTCTTAGGTTTTGAGGGGTCAGGAGTTAAGATTTTGGTGTACCTAATGAGATTGGGAAACGCTATAGAAGGGATTGAATTAGCTATGTTAGAAGTTACTCAAAAAGATATTCGCAATTGGTTTACTCACTGTTGTTACTGTACCTCATAAGTCAGAGAATTGCTATATTCAGCTTTTCATTCTACCTTGTTTGAGTTAGCGATCGCTTTTTCTTAACTTCTCCAGTCAAAAAGTTGCACACGGGTTGACCTGAAGTCTGTTATATTTTGTCAGAAAGCCGTTCACCCCTACCGCAGGGCATTATTCTGTAGGAGCGCACGGCCTGGACAACCCCTGAGATAAACTTTTCTGCACCACAAACGCGGGATATCCCTCCGCACCAAATAAAAGGAGAATCTGATGTTCAAAATCGATACTTGCTGTACCCTCGTACCCTACTTTGAAGTACCAGAAGGAAAAATTGCTGCGTTTAAGGAACTAGGACCCAAGTTCGTTGAGAGAACCCGCACCGAAGAAGGCTGTATCCATTATGCTTTTTCCTTTAGCGGCAATATTGTTCATTGCCGCGAGGGTTACGTCGATGCCGACGCAGTTCTTGCCCACCTGCAAAACGTTGGGGAACTGCTAGACGAACTTCTCAAAATCGCCAAGATTATTCGCCTAGAAGTTCACGCTCCCGCTGCCGAAATCGAAAAGCGGCGAGAGCCGTTGGCTTCTCTTAACCCTCAGTTCTTCATTCTCGACGAAGGTATTCGCCGCACCAGCGAAGCCTAACCCCAGACTGACACAAAAGAGACGGAGTAAAGGCTCCTACAGGGTGGGCATAGGTTGTGGCCCACATTCCGCACCCTAGTCGTTGAAATCAAAAGTTGCTCTAGCCCTTGTATAGTAAGACTTTTAGCGATTACTAAGAATTATGAAGTGTCACACTCTAGTCAGCGATCGCCAGCTTATTTGACGATTTAGATAAAATTTTCAATGTGACACTTTAGGGTGCGGAATGTGGGTTGTAGGAAAAAATCTTCAGACCAACGAAAGAAGGTGAACTTATTTCAGCCATCCCTAATTAAGGCGTTTCTTCGTTACTTGTTATGGTTCGATAGGGTGACATAAATCGACCAAATCCTTATCTGGAAAGAGATTTAATTGATTAGTTCGCTCTAGATCGCAAACAATTGACAAAAATCGCCAAATGTCTTTCTCTATAAGGGGTTTATCTCTTATAATCCGGTTCCTTGCATAAGACAAACCGAAGAACCATTAAGGCTTGCTGAATAAATGTGAAATATAGAGGAGGCAAGGGGTTTCTGTAACCCTTTTCCCCTTTTACCCTCATTCCCTATTTTTTCTCTTTTTTTTCTTTCCCGCCTCACGGCGGGTCGATTTTTTTGAGAAAATTGGGGTTAATGTTAAATTTTATTAAGACAATGAGAGAGTTATCGGTTATCAGTTGGGAAGGTGGTGTGATATTATGGGTAGTAAAGTTGATCAAAAAGCTGATCAGTTTGCTATTAGAATAGTAAACGCTGATAAATATCTCAGCCCAGAAAAGAAAGAATTTATCCTGTTATAATAAAGTTAATTGATATTTGCTTAATTTAAGTTATGAACTTCAATCTTTATCTGGAAGATGAATTAAGTCAGCAACTACAGGCTTTATCTCGCTCTACAGGCAAATCCCAGAATGCTTTGATTCGAGAAGCAATACAGCTTTTAATTACCACAAAAGAACAGTCGCAATGGTCGTCAACTATCCTTAATTTTCAAGGGGTAAGTGATGGTATTATTTTTGAAGCTTATAGAGAGGAACTTTCCCCACCTAGAGAAGATGAGGTGATTTAGTGCTGGTTTTACTCGATACTTGTACGATTAGTGATTTTGTCAAAGGTGATAGCAACACTCTAGGGCAGATCAAAAATCATACTAAATCTGGTTATTAAAAACTGATTATTTATTTCCCTTTTTGCCTTTTGCATGAGTAGAAAACGGGTTTCTCCGAGAAACCCGTTTTCTGTGCGTTACTCAACGGATTTAAAAATTAGGTAAAACCCTACACTCGGTCCCCACGAAAAACTTTTTCAGCATACCCTAAATACTGGCTTTTTCTCTTCAACGGCTGATTCTGTGAAGTTCCTCGAGAAGTTGCTCAAAAATTTCTTCCATCTCTTCCGAGCCGCTGCCCATATTCCCGGCCGGTCCGCGCAGAAACTCTTTAACCGTTATCTTTTTATCGCGGAAGTCCCGGACAAAATTATAGATTTTTTCGGTAGATTGAACTTGTAATTTCATCTCCTCTAGCATTTGCTCAATCGGGTCGATGCCATCCTTCTCACAAGCGCGACTGGCCTTCACCATCTCCCCTTCCGGGGTATTTCGCACCGAGCGCAGTTCTCTTTTCAGGTTCTCGTATTGCTTTTTGAGTAGTTCGTTATTGGTTTCAACCCTCTCGCACTGTCGTTTGAGGTCGCTTTCCGATGAGCCTTCAACCTCGAAAGTGTCCCCCATTTGATACTGTCGTTCGATTTCGAGCAGTTTGGCAATATCTCCCTCTTTATAGGCACGGTTGACTTCCTTCATAATCTCGTTGTGACGCATCCGAGTTTCGGGATCCGTAACCTTGTCGGGGTGAAAAATCTCGGCCATTCTCAGGAAAGTGCGGCGTATTTGTCTAGATTCAGGAGATTTAGGCGAGCTTTCAGGTGATGGCTCTGCTCCATCATCGTGACGGCTATAGGAGTCTCCCCCAGAGAAGAAATCCTGCGCGGATTGCTCCGATGCTCCTTCTGGTTCTTCGTCTGCGAAAAGTTCGTCAAGTTCTTCATCTCCATCGTCAAATTTCGGGCTAATCACTCCCGTTAACTGAAGTGTCTGGTAAATTCCGAGAATGCTTTTTTTTGTCTGCTGCCCCAATTTTCTAGCAGTGAGGATTTCGTCAAAAAGGGCGTGTATTTCGCTGTCGAGGTCGCTAAGTTTTTGATAGAGGGGTTGCCCTCTTTGAAAAATCTCCGTCGCCAGGGAACGCATCTGGTCGAGGAATTTCTTCAGTTCGGTGCGCTTTCTGGCAATCTGCTTGAGGAGCCACTGATGCTCCTCCTCTAAAGCTTGGAGACGAAAATGTAGGGAAGACAAGGCCAAGGAAGGAGAGGTGGGCGAATCAGAGCAGTTCGGTGATTTCGGCTTTTTAGATCTGGTCATTACTTTGGGGTGAAAGCATATTGTCCATTCTACCAAGCCAGAAGGAGCCCCATTCCTAAAACTCACCCTTGGCTCATTTTGTTGTTTCTGCCCTCTCCCCTCTCCCCAATTCATCATTCATCATTCATAATTCATAATTCCCTACTCCCCACTCCCCCACTCCCCCACTCCCCCACTCCCCCACTCCCCCACTCCCCCACCTCCCCACCTCCCCAACCTCCCCACCTCCCCACTTCATAATTCATAATTCATAATTCCCCACTCCCCTGCTCCAGCGCCCTACGGAAACCTTTTTAAGTGGCTAGAAGCTAGATACATCAATGGTCTTAATTAATTCTTATCAATCGAATTAAATTTTTGTACATAAAATTATCGCTCGAATTAATTATTTTTTCCAAATTCCGCTAGACTTATTTAGTAAGTTCAATCGAGTTTAGATATTCCATAGCTAAATTTCTATAGCACAGGCTACAAGGAAAGTTTAGCTAAGGGTTCCTTTACCCATAATTCAGCACATATACTTGTTTTAGCACCAGGTAGGAGGACTCTATGTCAAATTTTTCGAGACGGAAATTTTTAACCACGGCGGCAGTTTCAGCAGCAGGGGCTGTTGTCCTCAAAGCCTGCGGTAATCCCCCCTCGGATACCGCCAATAATACCGCACCCCCCTCTCCCGCCGCCACCACCAATCTCACCCCGGAAACCACGCCAGAAGTCACGATCGCCAAGCTCGGTTTCACTCCTATCTTTGAGTCCGCCCCTCTGATCATCGCTAAAGAGAAAGGCTTTTTCGCCAAATACGGCATGACGGAAGTAGAAGTCGCCAAACAGGCCAACTGGGGTGCAGCCAGGGACAACGTGGAAATCGGCTCCGCGGGGGGGGGAATTGATGGGGGACAGTGGCAGATGCCCATGCCCTATCTCATCTCCGAAGGGCTGATCACCAAAAATAACGTCAAAGTCCCGATGTACGTTCTGGCAATGCTCAATACCCAAGGCAACGGGATCGCCATCGCCAACAGCCAACAAGGGAAAAACATCGGCTTAGATATGAGTAAGGCCAAAGATTACATCGTGGGATTGAAACAATCCGGCAAACCCTTTCGCGCCGCCTATACCTTCCCCAAAGCGAACCAAGACTTTTGGATTCGCTATTGGCTGGCCGCGGGCGGGATCGATCCCGATAAAGACGTCAACCTAATGACCGTCCCCGCCGCCCAGACCGTTGCCAACATGAAAACCGGGACGATGGAGGGATTTAGCACCGGCGATCCCTGGCCCGGTAGAATTGTCGGTGATAAGATCGGTTTTATGGCCGCCTTGACCGCTCAAATCTGGCCGTTTCATCCCGAAGAATACTTCGCTATGCGGGCCGATTGGGTGGATAAAAACCCCAAAGCCGCCAAAGCGCTGCTCAAAGCGGTTATGGAAGCCCAGCAATGGTGTGACGTGGAAGCCAATCGCCCGGAGATGGCCAAGATTCTCTCCAGTGCGTCCTACTTTAACGTCCCCGTCGCCATCCTAGAGCCGATGCTCTTAGGAACCTACATCATGGGCGATAACCAACCCGAAATCAAAGACTTCCAAAAAGCGGCGATGTACTGGAAATCCCCCCGGGGTAGCGTTTCTTTCCCCTATAAGAGTCTCGATCTCTGGTTCTTGACCGAAAGTGTCCGTTGGGGATTTTTACCTCCCTCGACTTTGGACAACAATGCCAAAGCTTTGATCGATAAGGTTAACCGTTCCGATATCTGGAGAGAGGCAGCCAAAGAAGCGGGGATTCCCGCGGCGGATATTCCCGAGAGCGATTCTCGGGGCCTCGAGAAATTCTTTGACGGCAAAGTTTTCGACCCCGCCGATCCCAAGGCTTATTTAAACAGCCTAGCGATCAAAAAAATTTAGTGAATCGGGGGGTTACTCGGGGAGGGGTCTACTCCTCGCCGACACGAACCGATCATAAATCATTCACCTAATTGCTGGAGAAGACTAACCTCATGGCCACTACCCTAAAAACGTCTAGAAGTCGTAACAAATCCCTCGCTAAATTCTGGAATAATGCCTTACCTCCTATTGTTGGAATCTTAGGATTTCTAATCGTCTGGCAATTCTTCTCGATGACCGGGCTAATCAAGTTGCCCCCGCCGTCATCCCTCTGGACGGACGAGCGCACCCGTACCTATTTACTCTATCCCTTCTTTAATCGCGGCGGGACGGATGTGGGTCTATTCTGGCAGTCAATGGCTAGTTTACAACGGGTACTCATTGGCTATTCTCTGGCCGCGTTCGTGGGAATCGGTGTCGGGATTTTAATCGGTTTGAATAGCTTCGCCAATCAAGCCCTCGATCCCCTATTTCAATTTCTCCGCACCGTGCCGCCGTTAGCGTGGGTTCCCCTCGCCCTCGCCGCCCTCCAGCAAAACCAACCCGCCGCTCTTTTCGTTATCTTTATCACGGCGGTCTGGCCGATCTTGATTAATACGGCGGTTGGCGTTCAACAAATCCCGCAAGATTACATCAACGTCAGAAAAGTCCTGCAACTCAACCCCAGAAAGTTCTTCTTTAAAATTCTGATTCCTTCAGCTTTGCCCTATATTTTTACAGGATTAAGAATCGCTATCGGCTTGGCTTGGCTGGCGATTATTGCGGCGGAAATCGTTATGTCGGGTATTGTCGGCATCGGATTTTTTATCTGGGATTCTTACCAGAATAACTACATCAGTGATATTATTCTCGCCTTAGTTTACATCGGAGCGATCGGTTTAATTCTCGACCGTCTCATGGCTTGGATTCAAACCCTGATCGTTCGGCAATAAACGGCAAAATTGAGGGATTGTCTTTCCCTCTCTCTATCTTCGGGAAATTCAAGGATTCTGAATCAGTAAGGAATAAAAAGATGAGTTTGTTTGTAGCTGTAGACAATATTGATAAAGTATTTTCCCTGAGTGGAGGGGGAGAATACGTTGCCCTCAAAGGTATCGATTTACAGATTAAAAAAGGGGAATTTATCTCGCTAATCGGTCACTCCGGATGCGGGAAATCCACCCTATTAAACATGATCGCCGGCTTAGACCTGCCCACGGAAGGAGTCGTGACCCTCGAAGGGCGGAAAATCAAAGAACCAGGGCCCGATCGCATGGTGGTCTTCCAGAACTATTCCCTTCTCCCTTGGTTGACGGTTCGGGAAAATATCGCCCTCGCCGTCGATCAAGTTCTCACCCAACTATCAGAAGATGAAAGAAAAGCTGAAGTCGAAAAATATATCGATCTGGTCAATCTTCGTCATGCAGTGGATAAACGTCCGGGAGAATTATCGGGGGGGATGAAACAACGGGTAGCGATCGCTCGCGCCCTCTCCATCCGTCCGAAAGTCCTGCTTTTAGACGAACCCTTTGGCGCGTTAGATGCCCTGACTAGAGGTAATCTACAGGAACAGTTAATGCAGCTGTGCGAAGAATACGAAATGACCTCGGTAATGGTGACGCACGATGTGGATGAAGCGGTGCTATTATCCGATCGCATCGTCATGCTCACCAACGGTCCTGGCTCAAAAATTGGCGGTATTTTGGAAGTAGATATCCCCCGTCCCCGCAAACGCATGGAAGTGGTGGAACACCCCAGTTACTACAGTCTCCGGAGCGAAATTATCTATTTCCTCAACCAACAAAAACGGATCAAAAAACTGCGCGCCCGCAAAGTCGAAGTTATTGCTCGTCACGGTTTAGAAAAAGTCAATCTAGAAATCGGTTTTGTTCCCCTCACCGCTTGCGCTCCCCTAGCAGTGGCCAAAGAAAAGGGATTCTTTACTAAACATGGTCTAGATGAGGTGAATTTGGTCCGGGAAACCAGTTGGCGAGGGGTTGTGGATGGGATCGCAGGGGGATTCCTCGACGGGGCGCAAATGCCTTCGGGAATGCCCACCTGGTTAACTGTCGGTGGTCATCAGGAGCAACCTTTGCCGATTGTCAGCGCCCTGACTATGACTCGTAACGGTAACGGTGTCACCCTCGCTAAACGCTTCTACGACGAGGGAGTGATTGACGGTAATGCTTTAAAACAGATGCTACTAGAATCGCGGGAGCAGCGCCATATTTTTGGCATGGTTCACCCCTCCTCGATGCACAATTTGCTCCTGCGTTACTGGTTAGCGGCCTCTGGTATTGACCCAGATCAAGACGTTCACCTCGAAACTATTCCCCCGGCCCAAATGGTAGCTGACCTGAAAACCGGTAGTATTGACGGTTACTGTGTCGGTGAACCCTGGAACCTACGGGCCGCCATGGAGGGTATCGGTTACACTGTCGCTACCGACTTAGAAATCTGGCAGGGCCACCCGGGTAAGGCCCTGGGAGTCCGGGAAGATTGGGCCAATAAATATCCTAATACCCACGTCGCTTTAGTTAAAGCACTGCTGGAAGGTTGTAGCTACTGTGCCGATGAAACAAATCAGGAAGAAATTCGTCAAATCCTCGCCAGTCGTCAGTATCTTAGTACCAATATCGATTATATCCAACTGGGTGATCCCAACTCCTACGCCTGCAGTCTCGATCAACCGATGAAAGAATATGCACACCATCTGTTCTATGGAGAAGGGGTCAATCGTCCCAGTCGTACGGAACACCTCTGGATGATGACCCAAATGGCACGCTGGGGCCACATTCCTTTCCCCCGTAACTGGGTAGAAATTCTTGAACGCGTCTGTCGGGTGGGTGTCTTTAGTACCGCAGCCCGGGAATTGGGTCTAGGGGATATTAAATATCGTCGCACACCGATCCTTTTATTCGATGGTATCGAGTTTGATGCCGAGGATCCGATCGGTTATCTCAATAGTTTAGAGATCAAACAAAACATCACCATGGCCGAAGTGGCTATTGATGCTCGTCCTAGTGCCGGCGAATCCCGCAAAATTGCCTAACCAGAGGTGGAGGGGAGAAAATCTCCCCTTTTGCCGCTAAAATATGATCCCATTGGATTAAGCCCTGCAACTCTGCCACTTTTTACCTGTCTTTCGACTTTTTAGCGACTATAATCATGTACACCACCACCGACACAGTTAACCGAGCAACCCAGGCCCCCAGTAAAGAAGCTTTTGTTACCATTGAAGGAGTTTCTAAGGTTTATCCCACTCCTAGAGGCCCCTACACCGTCCTTAAGGACGTTAATCTCAGAATCAATGAAGGTGAATTTATCTGCGTGATCGGTCACTCCGGCTGCGGAAAATCGACCCTATTAAATATGGTGTCGGGTTTTTCTTCTCCCACCGATGGCATCGTTAAAGTTAACGGTAAGAAAATTACTAAACCCGGACCCGATCGCATGGTAGTGTTTCAAAACTATGCTTTATTGCCTTGGTTAAGTGTTTTTGAAAATGTCTATCTTGCGGTAGATGCGGTGTCTCCCAATGCCCCAGAGGCACAAAAACGCTCGATTGTGCGCGAACATTTAGCTATGGTGGGTTTAACCGAAGCTATGGATAAAACCCCTCCCCAAATCTCCGGGGGGATGAAACAACGGGTTTCGATCGCTCGCGCTCTTTCTATCCGTCCGGAGGTGTTGATTCTCGATGAACCTTTCGGCGCCTTGGATGCGATTACCAAAGAGGAATTACAGGAAGAATTGCTGAAAATCTGGCAAGATAAACGCTGTACGGTGTTGATGATTACCCACGATATCGATGAGGCTCTTTTCCTCGCTGATAAGCTAGTTATGATGACCAATGGACCGGAAGCGAAAATCGGTGAAGTGATGAATATTCATTTCCCCCGTCCCCGCGATCGGGAGAGAATTATGGAGGATCCTGAATATTATCGTCTGCGTAACTATGCCCTCGACTTCCTCTATAATCGTTTCGCTCACGATGATGTTAGCTAGATGTGAGCATTTGTATTAGTTTGGGGTGCGGTTGACTTAAAAGCGATCGCACCTAGATTTTTTTTCTAGGGAAGCCTTCTTCAAGTAAAATTATTTCTAAGTAAGTAAGTGGGTGGGTGGAATTAAATATAAGATGAACGTAGGTTGGGTTGAAGCATGAAACCCAACGACCGCATAGTTTACGCTACCGCTAACCCATCCTACAAATAATTGTGCCTCCCTACTTAGATGTTAAAAATTGTCAGACATCCCCCTAATTAAGGGGGGATTAAGGGGGGATCAGCACCCCCCTGATTAAGGGGGGATCAGCTTACTTGTTAACTAAATAGAACAATTAGCAGTCAAATACAATAATAATTTTTACTTTTTACTTAATTGATCATGCTCAAACAGATACGGAAACTAATTATCAATTTCGGTCAACAATGGCGCAATGAAAATTTCATGAAGTCTATTCATGTCATTGAAAACTTAGTTTCTAAGGTTTTATCCGTAGCATTAATTATTGTTATTATTGTTTCTCTTTATGATCTAGTAGTTATCCTAATCAAAGATTTATTTACTACGGAACCCATCGGTTTTTTTAGCAAAACTTTAATTGAAATCTTCGGTTTATTTCTCAATATTTTAATTGCCTTAGAGTTATTAGAAAACATCACTGCTTATTTAAGAAAACACATCGTACAGGTTGAATTAGTTGTAGTTACTGCCCTGATTGCCATCTCTCGAAAAATTATTATTTTTGATCCCAAGAAATACAGTAAAGATGATTTAATTGCCCTCACCGTGGGAACCTTAGCTTTAGCGGCAAGTTATTGGTTAATCAGAAAAGTTAATCGCGATAATCGCTCTTGAAGTAGTGATTAACTACCCAGACAGAATTAATCACACCAAATTCGATTATTAAAGACTGATTATCTATTGCAAGAGTGCCTATTGCATGAGTAGAAAACGGGTTTCTCGGAGAAACCCGTTTTCTGTGCGTTACTCAACGGATTTACTGATTAGGGAAAGGGGTAGATTTTCTAAATCTATCCCTTCTAAATATTTACTGGACTCTGGAAATATTACCCGCTTTAATCCAACCTTCGCGACCATCGGACAGACGCACGCGCTGCCATTGGCCATCGCTGCTGGTTCCCACCACACTGACCTTGGTATTATAATCCAGACCGCCGAGACGAGTCGATTCACTGGTAGGTTGAGAGCGCAGACTTAAACCACTTTGCCATGTCACCCGCGCTTGATAACCGGACGATGTGGTTTCTTTTTTTCTTGCTTCGGGACTGGGTTTCGGGGCAGCTTTTGCTGTTGGTGCAGCTGTGGGAGACTCTTTCACCTCAGCTTGGGGTTGTTCTGGGACGGGAGTAGTAGGGATGGGTTTAGCGGTTTTTTCCTCCTTAGTTTCCTCTTTTTTCTCCTCGGTAAAGACGGGTTTAGGAGGATTAGAATTCATACCAGAGAGAAGCATATAAGCGACAGCAGTAGCCCCACCGACTAAAATCGCCACTCCCAGGACAAAACCGACCATGAATTGCAATAAACCAGATAAACGCTTCATATTGGTGCTAAATTAACTGTTAGGATTAACATTAAAACGATCATCGCGAGAGGCTAAACGAGCTTTACCAGACTTGGCCCAATCCTGTAGAAATTGAATCTGTTCTTGGGCAGTGCGAGCTAGGGGTATAATCTGACTAGCGGCCTCAAGCACATCATCGGTGCTAAAGTCGCGATTTTGACTAAAACCGATGTGCATCGCTTCCACGATGGTTTGTTCGATTTCTGCCCCCGAAAAATCGGGAGTTTCGTAGGCTAGTCGCTTGATATCATAACTTTTCAGATTATGGGGCCGGACTTTCCCTAAATGAACGCTAAAAATCTCCTCGCGGGACTTTTGGCTAGGTAGTCCGACAAAAAATATCTCATCGAAGCGTCCTTTTCGCAACATTTCCGGGGGCAGAGATTGGATGTTATTAGCTGTAGCGACGACAAAAACCGGCGATTGTTTCTCGGCTAACCAAGTGATAAAAGTCCCGAAAACCCGCCCAGTGGTTCCCCCGTCGCCTTTCCCGTCCACTCCGGCGAAAGCTTTATCGATTTCGTCTATCCACAGCACACAGGGAGCTAAAGCTTCGGCGAGATTAATCATCTGACGGGTGCGTGATTCCGATTCTCCCACCAATCCGCCAAATAAACGCCCCACGTCTAGACGCAGTAGGGGTAAGTGCCAATGATGGGAAATAGCTTTCGCTGTCAGGGATTTACCCGTCCCCTGAATTCCCACCAATAGTAAACCCCGGGGATTGGGTAAACCGTAGGCGCGGGCGCGTTCACTAAAAGCACCACCGCGACGAATCAGCCAGTCTTTGAGATTATCTAGTCCCCCGATGTCAGAAATCTGCTCTGTGGCGGGATAAAAGTCTAATATCTGGGTTTGACGAATCGATTGGCGTTTTTCTGCCAAAATTAATTCCACGTCCTCTGGCTCAATTTTGCCGTGACTGGCTAAACATTTGGCTAAAACCCGACGAATTCTCTCTAGGGATAATCCTTGGGCAGAAAGCACTAATTCATCCAGGAGTGGTTCTTTTACGGGTTGTCCGGCGATTAATCGCTGGATTTCCTGTTTAATTTCTTCGCCACTAGGGAGAGGAAAATCGACGATGGTGATTACTTCGGTTAGATCCGAGGGGATAGACAGTTCGGGAGCGACGATAATTAGGTTTTTGGGCTGAGATTTCAGAGAACGGGCCAGATTTCGCAATTTTCTGGCGATGGAAATATCTTCTAAAAAGCGCTGGAAATCTCGTAAGATAATGATGGCGGCGATGTTAGGCGGCAGCTTTTCCACGAATTCAAGAGCTTGGAGGGGATTACGCCGAGCCAGGTTCTCATTATTGGGATTATCTTGATAACCATCCACAAAATCCCAGACATAGACAGCACGGTTATTGCTCTGTTTGGCAATATCGGCGATCGCTTGTTCGAGACGTTCTTCTTCTAAGGTGGTAACATAGATGAGAGGATAACGGGCCCGCAGCAGTAATTGCAATTCTTCACCAAAGCTCATCGAAAATTTGGGTCTGAAACCCCGTCGTTCTACGACGGCTTTACCGTTAAATATTAACACATTTACGAAATATAGCGTTTCTGATTCACAAGAGGTACATTCCCAATCCTGAAAAGCTTAATCAGCAAAATTTTAAGTGTGCCGCACAGATGCGAGAACTGCTATATATGCTAAAATGTGAAATATGGAAAAAGCCTATTCTTACAGATTTTACCCCACACCCGAACAAGAGTCGCTATTGCGGCGCACTTTGGGCTGTGTAAGATTAGTTTACAATAAAGCTCTCCATCTCAGAACACAAGCTTGGTACGAAAAGCAAGAAAGAGTAGGATATACTGAAACTTCTTCAATGCTAACCGATTGGAAAAAACAAGAAGAATTAGACTTTCTCAATGAAGT
>SFAU01000158.1 GCA_007096045.1 Microcystis novacekii Mn_MB_F_20050700_S1
GATCGCATTACCACTTGATAAAGGGTGGTGGACTGAAGGGATGTTTTGCAAACCACTCGCGTGCGCCTTTTATGAGAAAGCGGTGAAATCCGTTATTTGGAATGGCCTTTTTGACCTCGCTCACATAGGCGCAAGGAATGCCGAACTTAAAGAAAGCAAGGGAGAAATCAACTAAATCGCCCCTTCTGAAGAGTTCCACCAGCGGATAGCGGTCTGTCTTGTAGGTGCGAACCTTGTGGTGCATCTCGACCATTAGTCCAATTTCCTCAGACCATTCCTGTTGGTCTTTTCTTCTTCGGTGCAGCAATGGAGGGCCAAACAGAAATTGAACATTCGATAGACATGACCCCTGTAACCCAAGTAGTCATCACCGATTCGGTCTTTCCATGGAGCGAGAATTTCTTCTATGAGATCGTTCTTGGTCTCTATGTCCATGCACGCTCCTAGTTCGTAGATTATCTATTTATTGGCATTGTAACCCATTGGAGAAAGCTCCGAATAGATCAAGCCAAAGTCAGGTGCGTTACTTAACGCGCCTTTTTGCTTTTAATCATGATGAATTTGTAATTATTATGCGTTACGCTAACACATCCTACCGTGCTACTATTCTGGTCAGTTATCCTTTACAGTGCGATCGCTATTGCCTTAGGGAACCCACCCTAAGGCAAGTCCTACTGCTCCAGCGCTCGATTTTGGGGAACGCACCATGCACATTGATTGCAGCTGTGAGTGCGATGCCGAAGAACGTAGTGCGATCGCTGGTCTTGTGGAAACCCAACATTACTTTTTCCCAAATTACCAGCCAATATCTGAGTTATAATCAATAATATCCATTCTACACCTTAATCAAATAATTTAACTTATGTCTGCTACAATTCGTGAAGAACTTCACCAACAGATTGACCGATTACCTGATGACATTGTTGAAAAAATTGCCAACTTTACCCGATTAATTTCTCCTGAGCCAAACAACATTTCAGAATATACTAACTGGCAAGATGAAGACTGGCAAAAATTTTCATTAGAGCAATTTTTCAAAGAAGGAGATGAAATTGAATATTCCCTAGCAGATGCTCAAGAAATTTATCAACCATGAAACCAGGTGATATTGTTCTAATTCGTTTTCCTCAAGCAGACTTGAAATCAGGAAAACTGCGTCCAGCTTTAATTATTGCTATTTCACCAAGTCGCCATCGTGATTTATTACTTGCTTTAATTTCTTCTCGTCTCCATCAAGCTACTCTAGGATTTGACGAAATTATTAATACCTCAGATTCTGACTATATTACTACTGGACTTAAAGTGGCTTCTTTAATTCGGCTAGGACGATTAACAAGTGTCGAATCATCTGTAATCAATGCACGCGTTCCCTAATGCAAGTCCTACTGCTCCAGCGATCGATTTTGGGGAACGCACCATGCACATTGATTGCAGCTGTTTGGAAAAGACCTGTAGTTTTTTATGCTTCAAACTGAAGTGGAGAATATGGGTTAAAATATTAAAAGGATGCTAAAGATGAGGGCTAGAGTTTCCAGAGTGAGCTATCCTAGAAATACTCCTTACACTATTCTCGCCCATGCTCGATCGAGTTCTCCATAGTCGTTATCAAGTCCAACAGTTACTGGGAAAAAAAACTATCTTAGCTAGAGACAGACACACCGCCCAGTTAGTAATCATTAAACTTATTCCTGTTCCTAGTGGGCAAGCGAGTCAGTTTATCGGAGAAATAACCAGTAAAATCACCCTGTTGCGACAACTCTTTCACCCATCTCTCCCCCAATACCTCGATAGTTTTGAGATAGATTCATCCCAAGAACAAATCATCGCTATTGTCCGACCTTATTTATCAGCGCAACCTTTAGAAAACTATCTTAACTCCAGTTATTTGTTAGCAGAACAATATCTCAAACAAATTGCCAAATATCTTTTGGAAATTCTCTCCTATCTCCATCAGCAGGATGTCCCCCTTAACCACGGCAATATCAAACTTAGTAATATCCTCTTTTATCCCCAGTCTCATCGTTTTTATCTAGTTGATTTTGCCTTTGATTCTGATTCTCCCATCACGGACTTACAGGATGTAGGCAAAACTTTGATCAGTTTGTCCACGGGGATTAATCATAGTTACATACCGGAAAATTTTGAACAAAAAACTAATCTAAGTGCTTTTTTCATCTACTGGTTAAAAAGATGATCAAACTCCCACCCAGACTATCATTTTCGTTCGGTGACAGAAGCTTTAGCCAGCTTATATAGTTGTCAATTGATCCTAGTATCTATTGGCAATCTTACCAAACCCTACGGCAGCGAAGTTACTGTTTATAAAACAGATAATCTCCTAGAAATAAAAATCGCTAGTAAAACCAAACAAAAGTTTTTCAATAATCTCAAAACCCAGTTAAGACAGTTTTTCCCATCCCTATTCTTTGCGATTACCCTCTTAACTATAGTCGGTATTTATGATCTCAAACTGGTCGCTTTTTTAATCCCAATTATCCTAATTTTTCTGCTCAACTTAATCTCCTCTAGTTTATCTTGGCAGTTATGGAAATCTTTTTGGCAGGGGGAACTAGAGTTAAAAATTACCCCCAAAAAAGTTTCTCTCTACCAAAAACTCTGGGGGCTGAAATTTAAACTAACTGCCGATGCCGCTAGTTCCGAAATTTATAGTCTCATTCGTCGCAATGTCACTGTCACTATGCAGGGAGAAAATGTTAATATTATTCCTCCTTGTCTGGTTCTCGTTGCCAACCATCGAGAATATGTTATCACTGCCAGTGAAGATGTTAGGGAAGCCGAATTAGATTGGTTGGCACAACAATTAAGTGATTGGCTCCGTTTACCGATTACGAGAATTTAAGGTGTATTAAGCTACGTTAATACACCCCAAATTTATCTATAATTCACCGATTACATCGGAAGATGTAATCAGATGCGCTTCTAGGAACCAGAGACGTTTATCGATGTTCCGGGAGATTTCCGTATAGACATCTGCTGTGTCGGCATCCCCTTGATTGCCGGTGGTATCAATAGCAGAACGAAGATGGGAAGCGTATAAGGCATAACGTTCGGCTAAAGCAACGATATGTTGACTACCATCGACGATATCAGCAGGATATTCCGGCAGAATCGAGTTAGCGGCAGCGATGCGCACTGTTCCCAAAGCGGTTCCACCTAAAGCGGTAATCCGTTCTGCTACCATGTCCCCATAATCTTCTAATTCCGTGGCCATTTCGTCAAAGAGGCTGTGCAATTGGTAGAAATTTAAACCTTTTACATTCCAGTGGGCCTGTTTAACCTGAGTTTTTAGGTCTAAACTAGCGGCAAGGGTTTGGCTTAAGATTTCAACCATAGCTTTGCGGATATCTAATGCTAAATCGATGCGGGTGGCGTAGTATTGTCCCGTGGTTTTGGTTTTGACTGGAGTGGCTACCATAATCTTTCTCCTTGAATTGAAAAACAAAAAAGGTTCTCTTGGACATTGGGTGAAAAATGTTCACCACGTTTACATTATGGGTGCAAGTCCTGCGCCGTTGTAACAGCTGACAGGCAACAGTAAGCGATGACTCAGTGCCAAAATTTAAAAATGTCCTCAACTTAATGCCTAGTCCTTTATCTAGCTGATAATTAATTATGCTCCTAGATAAGCCGCTAATTCTTCCGAACCGCCAATTAATTGGCCGTCCATGAAGACTTGCGGGGTGGTGGTATTGCCACTCATGGCCCGCAGAGAACGACTGGTGGCATCGCGTCCGAGGATAATTTCTTCGTATTGTAGGCCTTTTTCTTCTAACATTTTCTTAGCCCGGAGGCAGTAGGGACAGCCCACTTTCGAGAAAAGAGAGACTAAAGGCCGTTTTTTGGCGGATGGGTTGATGTAGTGTAACATCGTTTCCGCATCGGAGACTTGGAAAGGATCTCCCGGTTCTTCTGGTTCGATGAACATTTTCTCGATAACAGCATCTTTGACTAGCATCGAATAGCGCCAAGAACGTTTACCGAAACCTAAGTCAGCTTTATCGACTAACATCCCCATTCCTGCGCTAAATTCGCCGTTACCGTCGGGAATCAAGACGACATTATCACATTCTTGGTCTTTTGCCCACTCGTTCATGACAAAGGTATCATTCACCGACAAGCAAACAATAGTATCTACGCCATTTTCCCGAAAAACTGGAGCCAATTCGTTATATCCGGGTAAATGGGAGGTGGAACAGGTGGGAGTGAATGCCCCCGGTAAGGCAAAAAGAACAACGGTTTTTCCTTTGAATAATTCCTCGCTGGTGATGTTCACCCATTGATTATTTTGACGTACGGGAAAGGTGACATCGGGAACTCTCTGCCCTTCTCGGTTTGGTAGCATAATCGTCAACTCCTAATTGCTAAGTCGTACTCATTTTGAGTTTGCATAAACCAAGTGTACTCATAACGACTATGAGTTGTCAATAAGTATTTATACTTATGATCTGCTGAAAAAGTTTTTCGTGGGGGTAGGGTGTGGGGTGTAGGGTGTAGGGTGTAGGGTGTAGGGTTTTACCGAGTTTGAGGGGCTCAATTACCTAATTTTCAGGGAAAAAGTCCCGGAATTTTACCCCCGATCACTGCAAGGGTTGGCACTTTTTGAGGTCAAAAAAGTCTAAAAGTCTTACCCAACAAGGTTTTTAGATTTATTCAGCCCACCCTACTTAAATCAGGAGATAGGAGACAGGAGACAGGAGATAGGAGAATGGGAAATAAACAAAAGGCAGTAATATTGATTAGTTAATTTCCCCACACCCCACACCCCACACCCAACCCCCACCCCTTTTTTTACTGAAAAATGATGTTTTCCTTACTGAAAAAAAGCTATAAATGGCTAGTACTAGCGATAATAACGGTGATTTTGGCGATTACACCCGCCGCCATTGCCCAATCAACTACTAGCGCCATACCTCTGGCAAAAATTAACTGGTTACAGGCGATTTTTTTGGGATTTGTGCAGGGAGTGACAGAATTTTTGCCGATTAGCAGTACCGCTCATCTAAAAGCGATTCCCGTCTTTTTGGGTTGGGGAGATCCCGGTGTCACCTATACAGCAGTGATTCAATTGGGCAGTATTGCGGCGGTATTGTCCTATTTTTGGCAGGATTTAAGGCAAATATCCACGGGAATGGTGAAAGCGGTGGCTAGTTCCGATTATCGTTCCCAGGATTTTCGTTTAGCCGTGGGGATTATACTAGGCACAATTCCGATCGTTTTCTTCGGTTTGTTAATGAAACTTTTCATTCCCGATTTAGATAATTCCCCCCTGAGAAGCATGACAGCGATCGCCTGTGCCTCTATAGTCATGTCTTTACTCTTAGGTACGGCCGAAAAAATCGGGAAACATAAACGCAGTTTTGAGACTTTGCGACAAAAAGACGGGGTTTTAATGGGATTAGCCCAAGCTTTAGCTCTAATACCGGGGGTATCTCGTTCTGGGTCTACCTTAACTGCCGGGTTATTCATGGGTTTAGAAAGGGCCGTGGCGGCGCGATTTTCCTTTCTGTTGGGGATTCCAGCGATAACTTTAGCCGGTTTAGTGGAATTTAAAGGCGTTCTCGACCAGATTAACACCAGTGAATTAATTCCCCTCGCTATTGGGGTAATTTCCTCGGCGATATTTTCCTATCTTTCGATCGCCTGGTTGTTAGATTATCTCAAAAAACAGAGTACCTGGGTTTTTGTCTGGTATCGTCTCTTTTTCGGAGTTGCTATCCTGATTGGTGTAGCCCTGGGGCGTTTTTCCTGACCTTTTGGCATTCTAATTAGGGTTTGCTGAAAAAGCCGCCTTGTCTCCCGTGGAGAAACCCGGTTTCTCCGGGTTTCTTTGTCTATGGAGCGATCGCAATTAGCCCTAAACCAATCTAACAGGTAGGTTGACTGGCGAGATTAGTTGAAGTTTAGACCTAATTGTGTTAATTATGTCTTTTTAATGCAGATGAATAGCTTGGCAATGTTGTTTTAATTCTTCCCACTGCATAGATTTTTGAGATTGAGCCGTGCTTTTATGATCAATCATAAACAAAACCCCCCACCAAATGGCGGGGGGTTTTTTAGTTACCTAATTCAAGGTTTAGCCGAACTTGCCAGCAGTGGAAGCGATCAAGAAGGCGGCGTAGGTGAAGATATAGCCAACGGTGAAGTGAGCTAAACCAACCAAACGAGCCTGAACGATCGAGAGAGCCACGGGTTTGTCTTTCCAACGAACGAGGTTCGCCAGAGGAGTGCGTTCGTGGGCCCAAACGATAGTTTCGATCAACTCTTGCCAGTAACCACGCCAAGAGATCAGGAACATGAAACCGGTTGCCCAAACGAGGTGTCCGAAGAGGAACATCCAGGCCCAGACAGAAAGGTTATTAACACCGTAGGGATTGTAACCGTTGATTAACTGAGCCGAGTTAGCCCAGAGGTAATCGCGGAACCAGCCCATCAGGTAGGTGGAGTTTTCGTTAAACTGAGCCACGTTACCCGACCAGACACCGAGGTGTTTCCAGTGCCAGTAGAAGGTTAACCAACCCAGGGTGTTCAACATCCAGAACATGGCTAGGTAGAAGGAATCCCAAGCAGAGATGTCGCAAGTACCGCCACGGCCGGGACCGTCGCAAGGGAAGGAATAGCCGAAGTCTTTTTTATCGGGCATTAATTTGGAACCACGAGCGTCTAAAGCACCTTTAACCAGGATTAGAACGGTGGTGTGTAAACCAAGAGCGATCGCATGGTGAACGAGGAAGTCGCCAGGACCGATGGTTAAGAATAGGGAGTTAGTGCCGCTATTGATTGCGTCTAGCCAACCGGGTAACCAAACATCACCGTAGTTGGGATAGGCGGTGTAAGCGATACTATCGGGGTTAGACAACAGTACGTTCATGCCGTACAGGGTTTTACCCGAAGCTGCTTGCACGAATTGAGCGAACACAGGTTCGATCAGGATTTGTTTTTCGGGAGTACCGAAAGCGACGACCACATCGTTATGAACGTAGAGGCCGAGGGTGTGGAAACCTAAGAAAAGGGAAACCCAGCTTAGGTGAGAGATGATCGCTTCTTTATGCTCCAGCATCCGCGCCAGCACGTTATCTTTGTTCGCTTCGGGATCATAGTCACGCACGAAGAAGATAGCACCGTGAGCGAAAGCACCCACCGCTAGGAAACCAGCGATGTATTGGTGGTGGGTATAAAGAGCCGCTTGGGTAGTGTAGTCCTTAGCGATAAAGGCATAAGGGGGTAGCGCGTACATATGCTGCGCCACCAGAGAGGTGATCACGCCTAAAGAAGCGAGAGCCAAACCGAGTTGGAAGTGGAGAGAATTGTTAACCGTGTCATAAAGATTTTTGTGACCAGCTCCTAACTTACCACTGGGGGGTCTGTGTGCATTGAGGATGTCCTTGATGCTGTGACCGATGCCCCAGTTGGTGCGGTACATATGACCAGCCACAATGAAGATCACAGCGATCGCCAAGTGGTGGTGAGCCATATCGGTTAACCAGAGGGACTCGGTTTGGGGATGGAAACCACCTAAGAAGGTGAGAATCGCAGTTCCCGCGCCTTGGGCAGTACCGAAAATGTGGTTAGCAGTATCAGGGTTTTCCGCGTACACACTCCAGTTACCGGTGAAGAAGGGTAGTAAACCCGCCGGGTGGGGGGGTGTAGAGAGGAAGTTGTCCCAACCAACGTGCTGACCGCGGGATTCGGGGATAGCAACGTGAACGAGGTGTCCGGTCCAAGCTAAGGAGCTAACACCGAACAGAGCGGCGAGGTGGTGGTTCAGGCGAGATTCAGCGTTTTTGAACCAAGCGAGGCTAGGACGGAACTTAGGTTGTAAGTGTAACCAGCCAGCAAAGAGGAAAATCGCCGATAGAATCAGCAGGAAGACCGCACCTTGGTATAGGTCTTGGTTGGAGGTCATACCGATGGTGTAGAACCAGTGGTAAACCCCGGAATAGGCGATGTTAACCGGATTAGAAGCGCCAGCTTGGGTGAAGGCATCTACAGCGCCTTTACCGAACTGGGGATCCCAAATCGCATGGGCGATGGGACGGATGTTTAAGGGATCTTTGATCCACTGCTCGAAGTTACCTTGCCAAGCGACGTGGAATATAGTGCCGGAAGTCCACAGGAAAATGATTGCAATGTGGCCGAAGTGCGACGCGAAAATCTTTTGGTAGAGATTCTCTTCCGTCATGCCATCATGACTTTCAAAGTCGTGGGCTGTGGCGATCCCGTACCAAATCCGACGGGTGGTCGGATCTTGGGCTAGATCTTGGCTAAATTTAGGGAATTTAGTTGCCATAGCTGTTTAGGAAATTCTCCTCTCTAAATAACTGAGGCTCTTACACGAGTGCTGGTTATTTCCTTTTTTCAATTCACCTTCTGTAATAGGAAACGCTTACAGAGGTATCGGTCAATCGACGCTGGTTCAGCCTAGGCTTGCCAATCTACGGGGGACTGGCAAGCCCTTATAGGCAAGTTTAGCCAATCGAGAGACTTCTGGCCAAGAAGAATGCCCAAGTGGTGACAATACCGCCTAAGAGGTAGTGAGCCACACCAACGGCACGACCTTGAATGATGCTCAGGGCGCGAGGTTGGATAGCGGGGGCAACTCTTAACTTGTTGTGCGCCCAAACGATCGACTCGATTAATTCTTGCCAGTAGCCGCGACCACTGAACAGGAACATCAAGCTAAACGCGAAGACGAAGTGACCGGCTAGGAACATGATTCCGTAGGCAGACAGGGCAGAGCCATAGGAATTAATGACTTGCGCTGCTTGCGCCCAGAGGAAATCCCGTAACCAACCGTTGATGGTGATGGCACTTTGGGCGAAGTTACCGAGGGTAACGTGGGTGACAGTGCCATCGGGGGCGACGGTTCCCCAAACATCGGACTGCATTTTCCAGCTAAAGTGGAAGATTACAACCGAGAGGGAGTTGTACATCCAGAACAGGCCGAGGAAGACGTGATCCCAACCCGAAACTTGGCAGGTACCGCCGCGACCGGGACCATCGCAGGGGAAACGGAAACCGAGATTCGCTTTATCGGGAATCAGACGGGAACCGCGAGCGTAGAGAACCCCTTTGAGGAGAATCAACACCGTTACATGGATGGTGAAGGCGTGGATGTGATGCACGAGGAAATCGGCAGTACCGAGAGTGATCGGCATCATGGCCACTTTGCCACCCACTGCTACCACGTCGCCACCGAAAGCATAACTAGCAGTAGTGAGAGCGTTAGGAGCGGTGTTGCCGGGGGCTAGGGTGTGGAGACTTTGTACCCATTGGGCAAAGATGGGTTGTAGTTGAATTCCCGTATCCGAGAACATATCTTGGGGACGACCAAAAGCCCGCATGGTGTCGTTGTGAATGTATAAACCGAAGCTATGGAAGCCGAGGAAAATACATACCCAGTTCAGGTGGGAGATAATTGCGTCGCGATGACGGATCACCCGATCGAGCAGGTTATCCACGTTCTTGGCCGGATCGTAGTCCCGCACCATGAAGATCGCTCCGTGCGCTCCCGCACCGACGATTAAGAAGCCACCGATCCAAGTGTGGTGAGTAAACAGGGATAGTTGGGTGGCGTAGTCAGTCGCCTGATAGGGATAGGGCGGCATGGCGTACATATGGTGGGCCACGATGATGGTTAGCGAACCTAAGAGAGCCAGGTTAATCGCTAACTGGGCGTGCCAAGAGGTGGTCAGGATTTCGTACAGTCCTTTGTGACCTTGACCGGTGAAGGGACCTTTGTGGTTTTCAAGGATTTCCTTCATGCTGTGACCGATACCCCAGTTGGTACGGTACATATGACCAGCAATGATGAATAATACAGCGATCGCCAAGTGATGGTGAGCGGTATCGGAAAGCCAGAGACCACCGGTCACGGGGTTCAAGCCACCTTTGAAGGTGAGGAAATCCGAGTAAGCACCCCAGTTAAGGGTAAAGAAGGGGGTCAAACCCTGGGCGAAACTGGGATATAAATCCGCCATCTTGCTCGGTTCGAGAATGAACTCGTGGGGCAAGGGGATATCTTGGGGAGCGACTCCAGCATCGAGGAGTTTGTTCACCGGTAAAGAAACGTGAATCTGATGACCGGCCCAACCTAGGGAACCTAAGCCGAGTAAACCCGCCAAGTGGTGGTTCATCATCGATTCCACGTTTTGGAACCATTCCAGTTTCGGTGCGCTTTTGTGGTAGTGGAACCAACCAGCAAACAGCATCAGACCCGCCATTACTAAACCACCGATAGCGGTGCAGTATAGCTGATAGCTGTTGGTGAACCCGGAGGCGCGCCAGAGGTAGAACAGACCAGAGGTGATCTGAATCCCGTGGAAACCGCCGCCCACATCGCCGTTGAGGATGCCTTGACCGACGATCGGCCAGACCACTTGGGCGCTGGGTTTGATGGCGAGCGGGTTGGTTAACCAAGCTTCATAGTTAGAAAATTTCGCGCCGTGGAAGTACATTCCACTTAGCCAAACGAAGACAACGGCGAGATGTCCGAAGTGGGCGCTGAAGATTTTCCGAGAAATATCTTCTAGATCGCTGGTTTGACTATCAAAATCGTGGACGTTGGCGTGCAGGTTCCAAATCCAGGTGGTGGTTTTGGGTCCTTTGGCTAAAGTGCGATCAAAATGCCCCGGTTGACCCCACTTCTCAAAGGAAGTAGGTACTGGGTCTTTATCTACAATCACTTTAGCTACCGCCTCTTTGGGGGGGAGTGCCATGAGGATTCTCCTCTCTCGACAATAGACTTAGCGTTTTATTTGAGGATAGATTTTTTAACCTAAAAAAGGCAAGTTGAAATCTGACCCACCTTTTGTTAATGTCGCTTGACTTTCCTCTTGGGTGAGATTCCAGTCGAAAGCATCAATAGTAGATGATAAGTCTTTGTTCTCTTGTCTGTTCGTTATGCTTAACAATAATTAAAATTCTCTCAATCCTTGATAGGAGAGACATTTTCTGCTATGGGCGGTCTTAGTCAGGGTCAGACTGGTGATTTTTCTTTACAAAAGTTTATCAATTGTCGCTCCGGAAGCCGATTTCCTCCTTTTCTCCCCCACCAGACCATATAGAAAATTCAATAGATAGATTCTCAAAAAACAATCAAACAATTCTGTAAAATTGAGGCCATAACCTGATCTTCTCGCGCTTTTGCTGACACCAGAGCATTCAATGACTCTAGCAAAAATCAATGGTTTGTATAGATTTTGGCCTTGGCTCTAGGAGGAACGTGCTATCCCTACTACATAAATTAATCCCAGTCAAAACCGTTCATATATGCCTTGTGATCGGTTTACTGACCACCCTGTTAAGCGCCTGTGGCGATCGCTTGACGGCCAGCAATCTCCCCACTTCCGAAACCTCTAATCTTCCCGTCGTCCAAGGCCGCATTTCTGAGGTTGCTCCCCCAGCCCTAATTCAGGAACTGCGCCCCAGTTTAGATCGTTACGCTCCCCAAGTAACGATTCTCAGTCCTCTGCCCGAACAAGTTTTCGATGACACTCAGGTGACAGTTAAACTACAAGTGTCAGAGCTGCCGATTTTCCAAGACGATACCCTGAAATTAGGACCCCACTTGAGCCTAATTGTCGATAATGAACCAGCAGCGGCTATCTACGACCTCAAACAACCGATTATCCTAGAAAATCTTGCCCCCGGTACTCATACCCTCCGCGTCTTGGCCCTGCGGCCTTGGCAGGAAAGTTTTAAAAATGATGGGGCTTTCGCTGAAACAACCTTTCATATTCTGACAAAAACAGGCAAAAATGCCCCTGATAACAACTTACCCCTGTTAACCTACAGTAGTCCGCAAGGAATCTACGGTGCGGAACCGATCCTGCTCGATTTTTATCTGAGTAATGCTCCTCTACGTCTTTCCAATACTGCCAACGAAGATAATAATCTTCAAGATTGGCGCATTCGTGTTACTGTCAACGGTGAAAGTTTTCTGCTTGATACTTGGGAACCAATCTATCTCAAGGGTTTTGCCAAGGGCAATAACTGGGTACAACTAGAATTCATCGATGGTCAGGGAAATAAAATCGAAAACGAGTTTAATACCAGCGTGCGCGTGATTAGCTTTGATCCCTCTTACCAAGACGGCCTCAGTCAATTAGTCCGCGGCGATTTATCCCCTATAATTGCCCGTAGCATTGTTGATCCCAACTATCAAACTATTCCTAGTCTAGAGGAAGAAACCCCCGTTATTGAGCCAGAAACCCCTATAGTTGAGGAAGAAACCCCTGTAGTTGAGGAAACCCCTGTTATTGAGGAAGAAGAAACCCCCACAGTTGAGGAAGAAGAAACCCCTATAGTTGAGGAAAACCCTGTTATTGAGCCAGAAAGTCCAATAGTTGAGGAAAGCCCTGTTATTGAGCCAGAAAGCCCTGTTATTGAGCCAGAAAGCCCAATAGTGGAAGAAAGCCCTGTTATTGAGCCAGAAAGCCCAATAGTGGAAGAAAAACCAGTAGAGACAGAAACAATCGAAAAGGTCGAGGAAACGCCTGAAGCGATCGAATCTCCCCTAACCACCATACCACAGACAAAGGAGATTAACGAACCTGCCCCCGGTATTCAGCCTCCGGTAGAAGTGGAACCTATTCCCGAACCCCAGAACAATAGCGAGCAAAAAATCACCATTTTTGATCGCGTTCAACAAACTTTAAATCGCTTCCAGTTAGCCTCTCCCCCAGCAGCAAAAGATATCGAACTACCCACCCTCGAGCCTCAATTATTTACCAATGGGGATAGGGGTTAGGGAATAGGGGTTAGGGAATGGGGAAATGGGGAAATAGGGAAATAGGGGAATTTCAACTAATACCCCAACACCCCAACACCCAACCCCTAAAACCCCAACACCCCAACACCCCAACCCCCAACACCCAACACCCCAACACCCAGCCCCAAAATCCCAGCCAAATCAACAATAGGCAAATTATTAAACAAATATTTCGCAATATAGACAAAATTAGGAACTAGGTTATAATCTAGAACGTCTATGACCAATTTACTAACTTTTTGCTTGAGGTAATTGTGTTTAACAAAATTTCCCTTGTCGCTGGTTTTGCCGGTTTAGTTGCCCTAACTACCCTTGGCGCCGTACCCGCACAAGCAGAACCGCAAAATAACGAAATCCTGATCAGTCAACTACGCGGCCATAACACCTACAGAGGTGAGCCACAACTCAACCCCGGTGACTATATACTAGGTCGCGTCCGGGGAACCGTGGGTGGGATTCTGTCCATTCAATTGATCAGACCTGTGACAGTGGATGGCAAAGAAATTTTCAGTGGCGACTTCACCGACGGAACCACCGCTCGTGTTGTTGGGGATGCCATGGGTGGTGACGATGTACTATTGCAAGTGGTAGATGGCAAATTAGTTTATGTGGGTAAAGCTCATCCCTATTGGGTTTCCCGCTTGAAACTAAAATCGGAAACCGCTACCAGCAGCAATCGCTAGCAACTTTTAAGAGAACTTAACCAAAAAGAATCCGCTTGGGGACTTCCCGCTTTACCCCCGGAAACTAGAACCTTTACTGAAGTTGCTCCTCAACCCGCTGCCGAGCCTAGTGTATCTCCTATCCGCGGACTTTGGTAGTGGGAAGACATCAACTGAGAAGCTGAAAAATCTTCTCAAAATTCAATACAAATATACTATCATACCCCTCTTTTTTCGATCAAAGGGGGTTTTTTATTTAGTCAAAAATTGAGAAATAATTGTATTTCAGCCCAGATTCTCGTCAAAACATCGGTAAGGGCATGATCACTATCTAATTCGATTAATTTTACCCAAGGGCGATTTATGCGATAATGGCGACTATTTTCTAGGGGAATCACCTTATCAGCACGACCATGAATAATCAGGGTGGGGAGCTGCCTGATTAACTTTTCTTGGGGATAATTAGCTAAATCCTCAATAAATTTGGAATAAATTGGCAGATAACGACGATAACCGTAGTGATAAACCGATAAACTCCCAGATTTTTGCCAATTGGCTAGGGTTTCCGCTCCCAATTGTCCTAACCAAATCGGCCCGAAATTAAAAGCGGGAGCTAATAAAACGAGCCTTTGCACCTGAAAATAAGTTTCTGCCAGCCAAGCTGCCGTTAAACCGCCAAAACTGGAACCAATCAGAGTAACAGGAAGCTGAGATTGTTCAATCAATGGGCCGACTTGAACAATCTGACGAGTGAGAGTTAAGCTAGAAAAGTCATCACCGTTAAGATCGGGAATTTCCATTGCTAAACCCCTCTTTTGCCAACAATGTCTCAAAAATTGCGCTTTTGTTGATTGGGGGCCAGAAGCAAAACCGTGTAGATAGATATATCTGTTTTCAAGGACTGCCATTCTAGGACCAATTAGATTTCTTCGTCTTGCTCTTTGGTGGCACTGGGAGAAGAATTATAAATGGCATCTAACTGTTGACGAGCATCTTCGACAGTGAGAGAACGAATCACTAACAGAGGTTCATTAATCGGTTGTCCGGCCTCGTCCAAAAGTTCCGGATGGGAAGTCATGGGATAACCGTAGGGATTATAGGAATTAGCCGATTTAGCAGGACGTTTCTGGGAATCCATGCTGACAGTAATCAGACTACGAATTAAATTATTAATGGTCAAAAAAGCGATAACTGTGAAGGCGAGGATATAGAGCAGATGTAACATTGGCCGAGTCTCCCATGAATTATGTGTGAATATTCCTAATTGCCAAAACTTTATGCTAAAAATTCGCTCAACTCTCTAGCTTACCAAAAAAGTTTCAGGTTAAGCGTCAGTTTGAGGAGATTGATATTCTCCCCAACCCTGTAATCGACGACGACGACTGCTGACACCCCAACACTCTGCCACCAGTTGGTGCCAAGGCAACAACATCTTGGCCTCGATACCCACCTGACCACCTGTGGTTTTAAAGAGTAAATGAGCCGTGGCCACCTCCTGTTGAGCGTTTTTGACTCTTGTCAATAAATCGTCTTGTTCCTCGAGGCTGAGAAAGGATAATCTCTCGGATTCGAGCAGGAGACGGGAACGGGAAAACCAATAGGTGAAATCCTCTAGTAGAGGTTCCAAGATGGTTTTCAGGAGTTCGTTTTCGGCGGGTTGCGAAGGGAACATTATTTTTATAATGACGATTTTGCTTACCTTAATCTTAGCGTCATTTATATTTCTTAACATTGTGACGGGAAAACTTTAAGATTTGCCCCAGCTGTAGGCGGCACTAAAGAAGTACTGTTCACAACTAAGGGCATAACGATAGGATAAAGAGATATTTTCCGTCATCGGGGCGTATTTATCGGCTAATTCCTCTAACTGGCTTGCTAAAGCGGCGAATTCATTCCCACTATAACTATCAATCCAAGCTTGATAGGGATTCTCAGAAATCGGCTCTAAGGCTAATTGTTGACCCAGATAGGCATAAAGACGCATACAGGGACTCATCGCCACGGCAATCGCACCGATGTCACCCATCCAAGCGGTAGCGAGAAGAAAATCCGTATAGCGACGGGTGGCATTAGCGGGCTGAACCTTTCTCAGGTCAACTCCCCACTGTAAAGCATAATTTTCATGTAATTCTAACTCCTTTAATACCCCCGCCGCCAACCGATGAAAGCTAGTGAATCCCTGCCAATCGGGAGCTTTAGCAGCGGCGATACTGTAAGCACGGGCGAAAGATTCCAGAAAAAAAGCATCTTGACCGACATAAAAAGCGAAACAGTCCCGTTTAAGCTCTCCTGTGGCGATAGCTCGCACAAAAGGGTGTTCGAGGCAAGCTTGCACTAGATCTTGATGGCTCTGCCAAAGTTGCTGACTAAGCATAGGAAAATAAGTAATAAGCTAAGACGCATTTAAACCGCTTATTCTTAGATTAGCCGAACCTCCCCCCCTTGCCCCCCCGACATCGGGGGGGTAAGATACCTGCCAAGAATAAAGAAAAATGGCATGAGTTGTCCCCCCTTCATTTCCTTAACCCAAACCGACGTTAAGAATGTAGGTTGGGTTGAAGCATGAAACCCAACGCCCGCATGGGTTACTGAAAATGGGTAAAACCCCACACCCCACACCCCACACCCTACACCCCGTCAGTTCAATTCCTTAACCCAAACTGACGTTAAGCCTGTTACAATAAAGATAACTGACCAAATTGGAATTAAAAACTATGCGACTTAAGCGATGGGAGTCCCCCCGCCGGCAGGGACGTAACGACAAAGGCAAAGGCGGTTCGGCCCGACAGCGACAACTGAAAAAACAATTTAAAATGTTGTCGAAAAAACTGAAAGGGGGAGAGAGTAACATCTCTCCTCTTTTTTTGTCCCCAGCAATCGCCCCTAAAAAATCTTCCTCTGGGAAACTCTCGGTCTCCTAAAACAGTCCCAGACTTGAGCAACTTTCAGATTAGGGAAAAAAATGAAGCGTACACTTGCCGTCATGACGATGACAGTAGCTTTAACCGTCACCAGTAACCATTCTAGCCTTGCCGGAGCAATCTTCGATCGCATTCAAAAAACTGGGGTAATTACTGCTGGCGCTCGTAAAGATGCTATTCCCTTTGGTTTTGTCAACTCCCAAGGCAAGTGGGTGGGTTACAGCCTTGATATGTTAGAGTTAATTCGCAAGGAAACCGAACGGAAGTTAGGAAAACCAATTAAGTTAAAAATTGTTGAGGTTACTCCCCAAAATCGTTTTGAAAAGTTGAAAACAGGGGTTATAGATATAGAATGTGGCTCCACTACTTTTACTTGGAAAAGAGAAAATGAAGTGGATTTTTCCGTTAGTTACTTTGCCAGTGGCACTCAATTACTCACCCGCAAAGGTAGTAATCTCGATGACATCGGTAGCTTGGCAGGCAGACGCATTGGAGTAATTGCCAATACCACTAATGAAGCGGTAATTAAAACCCAACAACCCGCCGCTATTTTGGTCAAAGTTAAAAATCGTGGTGAGGGTTTACAAAAACTAGAAACGGGAGAAATTGATGGTTTTGCCAGTGACGGCATTACCCTAGAAGGTTTAAGAAAAAGTGCTAAAAATCCCAATAATTTAGCCATAGTTCCCTCCTATCCCTACGCCTACGAATCCTATGCCTGTACTTTACCAGAAAATGATTCTAAATGGCGCGATACAGTGAATTATACGCTATTAAAATTCATGGAAGGGATCGTTAGTGACCAACAACAAGCGGTGACAATTTATGAACGTTGGTTTGGTGAAGACGGGGTTGTTCCCTATTCCAGAGAAACTATTAATGATTATTTTCAAGGTATTGTCAACACCTACGAATGGATTCCTTTAACTATATTTCCCTAAAATCAAAACCTTTTTAGGGAAAGGTTCAAAAAGGCACTCTTGCAAGTGGGAATTATGAATGGGGAAGTAATGATTCTCTTTAGCTGGGGGAGATTGTTTTGAATCACTTTCCAGACGACTTTTTCATCAATTGCCCAATATTCATGAACTAATTTATCCCGCATACCTGCGATGTTTTTCCAAGGAATATTGGGATAATTAACTCTCACTTCATCAGGAATATTTTTGACTGCTTCCCCGATTATTTCAAGTAATTTTACTGCCGAAAGAAAGATTTCTATTTGAGTTGAAAATTCGGCAAAGCTTAGATCCTGAGTCATCCTTTCTAGTTGACAAATTGCCTCTAGAATGTCTTGCAAGAAATCTCTAAATTCCCCTTGTGTCATACATAAATAACCTCGGATAAAATTCTTTCTCTCCTTTTTCCTTTTAAGCCATTTTTACTGATAACATCCGCTTTTACCTTAAGTAAATCACTTAAATAATATTCCAGATCTACTAAATCTAATAAACTAGGCGGTTCTGTATAATCTATCAGAATATTAACTTCACTATTTTCCTGCACTTCTCCTTTTACATAATCTCCAAAAATACCTAATTCAATGACATGATACTTTTCTTTTACTAAGGACTTAACTTGACCCAAAATCGCTTTAATTTCTTCTAAATTTTTCATGATGCTTACCTTCTAAGATAACGGAAAAGACTTCCACCCTACTGATCAAAATTTTATTTCCTGTATCTGTATTGTAGCAGCTCTCGGCTCCCAAGATAAACCATACTCCTTGAAATCATGGGAATTGAGAGAGTTATGCCAAAAATACCCCCTCAATTGACTGAATAAAGGGGCATTTATTGTGTTTTTGGTAAGCAATTTAGCCTACTTTTGTGGTTTCTTTTTCGTCGGATTTAGAGGATTTTAGTTTGCGTTTCAGGGTTGAAGCTGCGCCGATTGTACTGATTATCAGGAGACTTAAATTTTAAGTTTTCCAGACAGAAAATTCAACTAATTAAACATTCCTATTAGTGTTTTATGTTAAATCTAATGTATATCGCATCGCCTCTTCCAATTGCTGTAAATAACTAGAAGAAAGTGTCCCCAACTGTCGCTGAAGTCGTTGTCTATCAATAACAACAATTTGATAACATAAGGCTACTGATTCCTGATTTAAGCCTCCTTGTCCTGCGGGAATAACCATTGTTCCGGGGATTTGTGCGCGACGTAAATTACTGGTTAATGGAATTACAACAACAGTGCTAGTGAAGCGCTCGATATTGTTATGTTGGACAATAATAACAGGTCGAATACCAGCTTGTTCTGAACCACGACTCGGATTCAAATCAGCTAGATAAATATCGCCTCGCATTTATTTCTTATCCTCTTGTTCAAGGTGAGATAAATAATCGGGTAAAATACTTTCTGAAAAGCTAATATCCTCTTGAGCAAATTCATTTTGTAACGATTGTGCTTCGGCATCTGAAATATTATCCCATTTCTGAAAACGTGAATTTCTTTGTAAGGATTGGGCGAATTCAAGGACTTTTTGCTGTTTTTCTAGCGGTAAAGTCTTAATACTTTGCAAAATCTGGTCTTGAAGATTATTAATATGGGTGATAGACATTGCAACTTTTACTATATTTACACTAGGCCGACTATTCTACCACAAAAAACGCTCTTGTTGTCAATTAGTTAGCAACAATTAAATAATAGACAATAAACAATACACAAAAAATACTGACTGAATGAAGGGGCGATCGCAAGTTTTTTATTAATGGTTTTTAGGAGACTTGTGTGGGTTCCTTTTCTGAGGGTTTGGAGGGTTTTAGTTGGCACTTGAGGGTTATCTCCATACTTTCACCCGCATTATATCAAAATGATAATCATAGCTCCAAACAGGTAGATTTAATTCGATTGAGATGATAGCAGTCAAAGCATCAACAATAGTAATAGTTTGATCAGGAAATTGTTTAGCTTTTGCTATGGCTGCGAAATACTGATCTTCTGTCGGATTGATCAGATTAGCAGATTCTAAGCAATTTTGTGTGAAATGAGTGGCTTGTTCAAATCCTAATCTATATAGAAGCAAGCTGTAAGTTTCTATATATACGGGGAAAGAGATAATAACTGTTAAATCTTCCGATTCTATGCGTCTTAGCTCTGCTTGCGCTCTGCTATGATATTGATCACTGGTATCTATCGCTCCGTAAAGGGGGGTTGTGTCGGCAATAATCGCTTTCAAGA
>SFAU01000159.1 GCA_007096045.1 Microcystis novacekii Mn_MB_F_20050700_S1
CCAAATCTTGTGGTAATAAGATAATTTACATCCATAAAAATAAGTAAAAAGATACCCACGCCTTTGAGCCATTGATCAATCATATTTTTGTTCATTTATCTAATTTAATTTGAAGTATTATTGATAATTATTGACAATTCTGATGGCAGAATTGTCGGCTTGAGCTTGTGTTAACTCCTACAAAATGCTCTCATAGTTTCGGCTACATACTCTAACATCTCCTCAGTTAATCCCGGAAATACCCCAATCCAGAAGACTCCTTCCATGATTTTGTCAGCATTAGACAAGTCTCCTATTACCCGATAATTTAATCCTTGATACAGAGGTTGTCGTAGTAAATTACCCCCAAATAATAGCCTTGTGCCGATGCGTTTTTCCTCCAAATGCTTAACCAAATCATTACGGCTAAAAGGCGCATTTTCCTTGACAAAAATCGGAAACCCGAACCAACTCGGTTCAGAATCGGGACTTGCTTCCGGCAGAACTAAGACATCTTGTAGGTCTTGTAATTTTTGATGTAAAAAGGCGAAATTTTCTCGGCGCTTTTGGATAAATTCCGGCAATTTATCCAGTTGCGCTACCCCGACGGCTGCTTGCATATCCGTCATCTTCAGGTTATAACCCACATGAGAATAGGTGTACTTATGGTCGTAGCCAAAGGGTAAATCTCCTAACTGCCAACCGAAGCGCTTATTACAGGTATTATCTACCCCCGGAGGACACCAACAATCTCGTCCCCAGTCACGGAATGACTCGACAATCTTTTTCAAGCGGGTATCACTGGTTAAAACCGCACCACCTTCTCCCATTGTCATGTGATGGGCGGGATAAAAGCTAACCGTTGCTAAATGCCCAAAGGTGCCAGTTTTTTGCCCTTTATAGAGACTTCCCACCGCATCACAGTTATCCTCCACTACCCAAAGGTCATGTTTTTCGGCAAAAGCCATCACCGCTTCTAAATTAAACGGATTTCCCAAGGTATGAGCGATCATAATCGCTTTAGTCTTCTCTGACAAGGCCGATTCCAGTTGATCAATATCAAGGTCATAACCGGGTAATTTAACGTCTAAAAAGACCGGAATTAGCTGATTTTGGAAGATGGGATTAACGGTAGTCGGAAAACCCGCAGCGACGGTAATCACCTCATCCCCCGGTTTAAGTTGTTTTTCCCCCAATTTAGGAGAAGTTAAGGCACTTAAGGCCACTAAATTCGCTGAAGAACCCGAATTGACTAATAAACAATGTTTTACTCCCATCCACTGGGCAAAACGTTCCTCAAATTCTGCGGCATATCTGCCCGTCGTGAGCCAGAAATCTAGGGAAGAATCGACTAATTTCACTAATTCTTGCTCATCAAATACCTTACCCGAAACTGGAACATAGGTTTGCCCCGCCACAAAAGTCCGGGGTTGAAATTTGAAGTCATAGTATTTTTGAACCGCTTGGAAAACCTGTGATCGCAGTTCAGCTTCAGTAGTGGTACTGGGGGGAGAAATAGATTGAGTCATGGTTAATTTTCTTTCAGGGGAGAAATTTGAACTTAATTATTACTTAATTTAGACCAGCATCAGCCTTGAGTTCTCTGATGCACCAAACAACTTTGATAATATTCAATTTGTTGACGGGTAAGTTCTTGGAATTGTGCTTTATCTTTAGGGTCCATTTGAGCCGCTTGATAGTACCATGTCACCGTTTCCTTGAGGGTTTGCCGAAAATCCCAGACGGGTTGCCATTTTAGGCTATGGAAAGCCTTATCTGTGACTAGATTAAGCAATTTAGCCTCATGAACAGCCTTCGGATCACTTTGATCGAGCCAAGTCCCTGGCCAAAGTTGTAAGATAGACTCAACTAACTCTTTAACCGGACGATTAGAAGTCAGAGACGGGCCGAAATTGAACGCCCCATATAACCCCCGGCTGTCTTGCTGCCAATTAGCCGTCATCAACTGCTCATAAATCGACTCAGCTAACCGTAAATAGCCCCCTAAAGGCTCTAAAACGTGCTGCCAAGGGCGAGTCGCTAAAGGGTTCCGCACGGGAATCGGTTCCGACTTGCTCAAAGACCGCATCGCATCGGGTACAATCCGATCTAGAGACCAATCTCCCCCACCGATGACATTTCCTGCCCTGGCGCTGGCAATGCCGATGGGGGTTTGAGGGGTTTTAAAGAAGGAATTTCGCCAAGATGCGATCGCCAATTCCGCCCCAGCCTTACTAGAACTATAGGGATCATAACCACCTAACGGGTCATTTTCCCGATAACCATAGACCCATTCTCGGTTCTCATAGCACTTATCGCTAGTGATAAACACCGCCGCACAGGGATGAGTCAGGCTTTTGAGAGCCTCTAAAACGTGAATAGTCCCCATGACATTTGTGTTCCAGGTTTCCACCGACTCCAGATAAGAAAGCCGCACTAAGGGTTGTGCCGCTAAATGAAAGATTACATCCGGTTGCCATGAAGCGATTAAACGAGCCACTAACTCAGCGTCCCGAATATCTCCTAGATGGTGACTCAGGTTTTGAGCTAAGTCCAATTGGTCAAATAGGGCGGGGGTGCTATTGGGAGCTAAACTGAGGCCTTTTACCGCTGCTCCTAGATGGAGTAACCAAAACCCCAGCCAAGACCCCTTAAAGCCAGTATGACCAGTAATAAAGACCTTTTTGCCCGACCAAAATGCTTTCTTTATCATATTTTCCATCTAGCTTGTCCAGTGTCATCAAGGTGATTGAGTATTTCCATTTCTCGGTAAGTATCCATGCACTGCCAAAACCCATCAGGCTCATCCCAGAAGGAGAGGGGGGCTATTATTGTTCACAAGTCAAATAGACTCGCTATACCGGGTTTTCGGTTAATTTCAGCAGCTTTCTGCCAGTAATCCCTGAAAAGAGTTTTCGTGAAGGCTTAAACCCATCACCCTAACTCTTTGGGAGCCACTATACATGAACTTGACCGAGGATGTCAATTAGTTAGGCTGTTAGCCATCGAGAATGGTTAGTTGAGATAAAAGGGGAGCAGGGAACTTCTGAGCGGGGAGAGTCCTTCTTGATTTTCGATGCCTAGCAATCAAAGGGAAAATCAAATAAGTATTTATACTTATTGTATATGGCTTGAATTTGGTGTAAACATACAGCTATGCTTGGGTGGCAGGGATTTTAATATTGTTCTGGACTCGAAAGTGTTACATAGCGGTTTTAACTCGCCTGAAGTACAATTTAATTACTTACTCGTGCCTGCTGCCGAGCGCATGGCTGCCCCCCATCTCCTCTTCCACTCCAGAGACGTGATGATCGTGGTGTTGGCAAATCACTTATACTGGCTATATATTAAGCTAAAATTTGCACTCATACTTAACTTTATCTAATTTGTAAATGAGTAAAAAAACCTTCTGTATTTTGGAACAGGGCAAACTAATTAATGAGCCTTGCACTATAGAAAAACGAGAACTATTTACCACCGAATTTAGTGACTTTTATCGCCTTAATTGGGCAACAGAAGATGACCCCAATGCTTTCATGACGGCAAAAGGAGTGACTTGGAGTGAGGGCAGGAGCTTGCTATATAGGGAAGTTCCTAAAGATTATGAATACTACATTTTTATCGATGATGATGTTACCTTTGTTGCTGATGAAGGGGTAGATATTCCTAAAAAGATCAAAGAATTACTCGACGAATATCATCCCATTGCTGGAACTTTTTATGATCCTAAACAGTGGGCATTTCTACCGATTAAAGCTTCTTATGAAGAGTTCATCTCCAGAAAATGCTTTCCCATTAGTGGATATGATGCGGAATCTCAAATCCTCTCCCAAAGCTATGCTGATGTCATCTTACCGGCGATTTATCATGGGGCGCATCGGACGGATTGGTATCTTCAGTGGGTTTGTTATCAAACCTTTCCCATGAAGCAAATGTGTTTTACTGACATTCGAGTGAAGAATGCCCGCAGCGGTGGCCATAGTAAAATTCAAAAGCCGCAGCATTATGAGCCAACAGAAGCAGTGTTTCTGTTTAATCGACACGTCAAGAAGCCATATCCATTGTTGAAAAAAAAGGATGATATTCTTAAAAATAATGTTGACGTTTTTGAGCGGCTAGTTGATAAAACCCCTATTGAGTTCACTCTGAAAGACCTAGCAAAGGTCTATGATATCAGCAATACTGATTTTAAAATTAGACAACCTACTGCCAGTAGTCGGTACTTCTACAGAAAACCTTGGAATCGTTTTCTGTGGAAACTGGTCAGAAAACTGACAGGGGAATATAAATATTAATTCCACCGCGCTCTGGCTTTGAAAGCTGTAAAATGGCTACTCACTTATGCTGGGACAGCTTGACAGAAAGGCATTTTAGTAGTCAGCCAAAAGTCTCATACCATTTTTCTTTATTCGTAGCAGGTATCTTACTCCCCTCTCCCAGAAAGGGAGAGGGGTTGGGGGTGAGGGCAATTAACCATCTCTGCCATTACTTTTGAAAAATGGTATCAGGAAGTATTTAACGGAGCCAGTCTAAATGATTCGTAAACACCATTCTTCTCCGCTCTCCGGAGTGAGAGAGGGGTTAGGGATGAGGAGCTTTTACAATTCATTTGGTTTTGCTATATATTAGGCTGTGGTTAAACTTTTATACGGAAAATTTGCCAGACAATCTCCTATGGACTAAACTTTTTAGCCATTCAGGCATAGAGAGAATTGCCATGTATAATAAATTGACAGCTAAGAGCAAATTGATAATTTCATCAACTAACCAAGGATATAAGAATGGACTTGCGTAAAAGGTTGCCACTATAGCGACTAAAGCCATACTGGAAGGTAAGCTCAATTGATTTTCTTGCTTAATCCAATCCAAAATTTGAGGAAGGGCAAAGATTAGAAAAGTTAATTTGTAATCCATAACAAGGCCAATAAAAAGATAATTTCCTAAATAAATGCCTGCCGCAAGACGGAAATAATCAATATATTGACTTTTATCTAAAGATTTGTCCGAATCCGTTGACATAAAATCAGAACTAAGCCATTCTTGAAAAATTTTAAATTTCGAAAATAAAAATCTGGTCAAGATTAATAGCGTCAATAAACTCATAATTATATAAATTATGTATCTGAGCGTCTTTTTAATATCAGTTTCGCCGTCAGAGAATAAAGAAAGATTTGATAGAAAAGGTTTGACTTTCAAAAAGAGAGCTTGATGGCCAAAACGAAACCAAACACGCTCAACATCAAATGCTTGTGAGATAGTTTTCATCTCACCTATACTAGCGATAAAATAAGTGATAAAGGCAGTGGTAAAAATAGCAGCCAAGAACAGAAATAGATTTCTTTTTTCTTTAATAATTACTGCCAGACCGAAAATGGGAAATATTTTAATAACTCCCCAAAAAAATATTAACAAATAGGCACACAACCTAAAAATTAATGCTTGGCTATTCTTAATTATCATTAGTGCGACACCAAGCCAAGAATAGATAACAATATCTACGTTGCCACGTTCGACTAAAAGCATGACTGGTGGTGAGCATAAAATTAGGGCATAAACTACAGCTTCTTGATAATTTAATCTGCCAATGATGATTACAGTTATCACATAAAAAATTAAAGCAAATAAAACTCCTAAAAATATAGTATTACGCTGCTCTAAACCCAGCCAAGTTAATGAAGACCAGCTACTAGGGTAAGATATTTGATTGAAGCAGGAATTATTTGTTAGGGAAACTTCGCCTGTCAATCGATCACAATCAAAAGCACCTAATACGGCTGCAAGATCTATAAAAGGGTTTTTAACCGCAGGAACCCCAATTATCCTCCAAAACTTGTGATAGGGAACAAAAAAATTAGCTAGATACAATAACCCAAAATATCCTAAGAGTGCAGCAACTACCAAAAATCTGCCGTCAATTTTTGATTGTTTTTTGAGCATCTGCTTAATCTGGATATGTATTGAATTTACTATGTCCACTTACTGCCTCCTGCTATTAAAGGATTGATTATCTGTCAATGACTTGAGTTCGGTATAGGACGCTCATTGTGCCGCTAAATGAAAGACTACATCCGGTTGCCATGAAGCGATTAAACGAGTCACTAACTCAGTGTCCCGAATATCTCCTAGATGGTGACTCAGGTTTTGAGCTAAGTCCAATTGGTCAAATAGGGCGGGGGTGCTATTGGGAGCTAAACTGAGGCCTTTTACCGCTGCTCCCAGATGGAGTAACCAAAACGCCAGCCAAGACCCCTTAAAGCCAGTATGACCCGTGATAAAGACCTTTTTGCCAGGCTAAAATGCTTTCTTTACCATATTTTCCATCTAGCTTGTCCAGTGTCATAAAGGTGATTGAGCATTTCCATTTCTCGATAAGTATCCATGCACTGCCAAAACCCTTCATGCTTATAGACGGCGAGTTCTCCTAAGGCGGCTAGGGTTCTGAGGGGTTGTGCCTCAAAAGTCGTCGCATCTCCCTCAATTAAATCCAAAACCTTGCGATTTAAGACAAAATACCCCCCATTAATCCATCCTTCAGCCGTTTGGGGCTTTTCTTGGAATTGAGTGACTAAATTACCCTCAATGATTAACTCGCCAAAGCGAGAAGAAGGACGAACCGCCGTCATCGTGGCTAATTTCCCATGGCAGTAATGGAAATCCAACAGCTCCGCAATATTCACATCACAAACCCCATCCCCATAGGTGGCCAAAAAGATCTCACTTCCGCTTTGATCTATATAAGGGGTGAGACGTTTAAGACGACCTCCAGTCATGGTTTCCTGTCCCGTATCAATTAACCAAATACGCCAGTCTTCCTCCTCGTGTCCACTATCGAGTTTGGTCACTTTTTTATTGCCTAACTCTAAGAGGACATCACTTTGATTCCAATCATAGCTAAAGAAATAGTCCCGAATCATTTCCCCTTTATACCCTAGACAGAGCATAAAGTCAGTTAAACCATAGTGGGCATAAGTTTTCATGATATGCCAAATAATTGGCCGATTTCCGATATTAATCATCGGTTTAGGCCGAAATTCGGTTTCTTCCCGCAGTCGGGTTCCTTTGCCACCACACAAGATGGCCACGGGAAGGTTAGACTTATAGTCCTTAACTGTTAAACTGACCGATTGTATTACCATTGGATTATATATATAGTGAAAGGTTTTTAGAGTGACATCATCTTATCGAGGCAGTTTAACACGGGGTTCCCGATCTTGTCCAATATCTGTCTAAAAAAATTTTTGTTGAGCGAGTGTACCTAGTTTATTGCTAAACAGTCTCTTAAATCTTATAGTAGTTATCTTCATGGTGAGGTACGAAGTTTTCCTTTTGGGGAGTCGCTCGTCGGTCGGCGATGCTAAATCAGGTTATACTTCATCTTTATCGGCAACGCTAAATTCTAACCGAGTAGGACTAGAAATTCGTGCTACCATGCGAAGATAAATATTCGGGGATACGGTGGCAAAACTACCAGACAATTTTAGGATAAAAATACCGACACTTATGGGGAAATCAATCAATAAAGTCCGAGGAACGGCACTGATTTTAGGGATTCTAGCGATCGCATTTGCCTTTTTCACGAGGATTTTCAGTATCTTTGAATACGTTACCTTCGATATCGGACCAGATCCCGATCAGATTAACGGGGGTTATCTTTGGATGGATATGTGGAAGGGAAACTTTCCTCAATTGGGACCAGCGGGGGGGGGTGGAAAATATGGATTCGTCATTCCTCCCCTCTATGGTTACTTAGCATTTCCTCTGACAATTTTCGGTAGCACCCCCGAATTTCAAGTCCTTACCAATGGACTATTTTCTTTTCTATCGATTCCGCTTTTAATCTACTTTGTTTATCAACTTTTAGAAAA
>SFAU01000016.1 GCA_007096045.1 Microcystis novacekii Mn_MB_F_20050700_S1
TCATAATAGATATCAATAAACCATTGTCCCAAATCGGGAAAGTCTTGATTCGTTGATTCTGTGAGACGTTCGATTTTTTCTTCGATTTTTTCCCTGGCTTTTTTAGTAAGCTTTACTCCTTTTTCGTAAGTTTCAGTAATCAACTTAACAATCGGGTGTTTTCCTTTCCACGTCATAGTTTGGGCGAATTTCAAAGCTGTTTCGATTTCATCTAAAATACTCCCATTCCAAGGGGTTTCTAACACAGCCCAGGTTCGTTCAATAGGATTATATTTACTATGGTAGGGGGGATAGTAAGCTAAACGTATATTAACTTGATATTTTTGGGAAAACTCAACTATACGTTTCATGAACTGAGTTCGTCTCGAATTATTTTCTGTTCCATTATCTTGATTAATTATCAAAGTTTTAATTTTCTCAAAACGAGATTTTTCCGACTCCCAGAAATCCTCTAATATATCAACAATAAAGTCACTGGTGACTGTGGAGGTAGTGAAATACAAAAACAACTCATCAAATTCTGGAATAAATATTCCGTAAGGGGTTAGGGTTGTTTTCGGATTAAAATCATGCTCGTTTGTTTCGACAATTATTTTATTTTTACCTCCTCGCTCAAACAGTCCAATATTAACACGGGCTTTGGCATCTAAACTAAGACGTAACATCGTAGGTTCTTCCGCCGCTTCCCGATTAATGTTAGCTAATTCATCAAAGATTGCCGCGGTTTCTGGAATTTTTTTTGAGGTAAAACTTTAGCGACTCTTTTCAGACGATAACCTAAGTTATTTAATTTAACCCGAATAGTTTCCTCGCTCGGTAAATCCTCATCACTGTACCCATACATTCCCGATCCTGAACAGCTTAATCAGCAAAGGTTTAAGTGTGCCGCACAGATGCGAGAACCGCTATATTTACCTTCTCCTGCTACAGATTGATAAAATCTTTCTAGACTTTCTACACAGGTTCTATCGTTAAATACTGTATCGATATTCATTTTAGTATAATCCTTGATTGTTTGTCGCCATTGATTATCTAAACCTAAACGGATAGCAATTTCAATATAGTGATTTTTATCCGTAGCAATTGTCTCGGTTATGCCTAATTTTTTCAAGATAGCATAGGAATGTCGTCCGCGCATAAATTCCCCCGGACAGGTAACCACTGGCAGCTGACAGGCAATTGCTTCGAGAGTGGTATTTCCTCCCGACCAACTTAAGCTATCTAAATAGATGTCTGCTAATAAGTTAAGCTGAAAATAATCATTTTGTTCTAGTTGCGGCATCATGACCATGTAATCTTGCCAATTGAGTCCATACTTATTAAAAGCTTGGCTTAATCTTGACTGAAAGCAATGGGTGACAAATTCGCTACGATGGCAGATAAAAATAAATTGGCTGTTGGGAACTTGTCGGGCAATTATAGGAAAAATATCGTCATTTTCTGGCAGATATTTAAATAAACTTTGACAGTTTAAATAGATGATTTTATCCTTTGCTAATCCCATCTCTAAACGAGTTTTTCTCTGGGGAGGAAGGGAAGGTTTCGCATAGGCAATACCTAAATTAGATAAGCGAATTAATTTTTCACTGTAGTGATTATCTCCCTGCACAGGTTCCATTAATTCACTGGAGATAAAATAATCAATGGTTGGTAATCCTGATGTAATTGGATGTCCCCAAGTTACACATTGTACTGGAGCTAAACGCAATCCTGCTAGTTGGGTAGTGCGAGGATCCATACCAATATCTAAATAAACCAGAATATGTAACTGATTATCTAAAATATGTTCGGCAATTTTTTCCAAATTAACCAGATTATCAAACTGATAAAAATAATCACTTTGCTGTTGATATTCTCTCGTAAAATTATCGAAAGTGTTATTAATATCTATTCCATAACAATAAATTTCAAATTGTTCTTGATTTCGCCACTGCAACCATCCTTGAAAGAGTTTCGCTACCGTGTGATAACGCAAGTGAGCAGAAATATAGCCAAGGCGAATTTTTCCCGTCGGGATGGTTAGGTTTTTCACCCAATCAGGAAAGTTAGCTGAGGTGATTTTATAAACTAATTTTCCATATTTTTTTTGTAGTTCTAAATCATTTTTAGCTTGATATTGAAGATAAAAATTAGTTCTTAGTCCAATACTTTTAAAAGCCTCCTGTTGTTGATTAGTAGTGGTTAAATCAAGATTAGACAAGATATTATCTAACCGTTTCTCGTAGTTTGAACGATATTGCATAATATCTGCTTGAGTTAGATAAACTATCGGCATTAACCGCATTAATTCTAACTTCAGAGATAGGTGATCGGGAAGATACTCCAAAGCCGATTTAGTGGCTTGAATTGCCACCTCGATCGGATAATTATTTTGTAGTAACCAAATTAGGCGCAAATGTAAATCAATATTTTTTGGATGATAGCTAATGCCTTTTTTATACACTTCCAAAGCTTGTTTTTCTTCTTTGAGAATGAGATAGCAATGGGCGCAATTTAAATAAAAATTGCTGTCCTCTATTTTAATTGCTAATAATTTTTGATAATAGTTTAGGGCTAACTGATAGAGTTTTCTTTGATAAAAATAATTACCTGAGTAAAGATCGGCTATTTGTTGGTCAGCTTGCAAGGTTTCCCAAAGAGAGAGATTTTGACTAATTTCTCGTCTATCTCCTGCCAGTTCTTGGGCAGTTTTATAAGCATTTTTTGCTTCTGTCCAAGCTTGTTTAACTAAATAGACATTACCTAAATTTATATAAAAAGGATAAAAATCCGCCCGGTTATTAATTCCCTGCTGATAGAATTTTTCCGCTGACTCTAGCTGCCCTAATTGATAAAATAAATTGCCCAGTTTATTATAAGCATCGACAAAATTAGCATTGAGATTGATCGCTTTCTGATAAGCTGATAAAGCTATATCTAAACGGGATTGTTTTTCTAGCACCCTAGCCATGGTATAATGATATAAGGCTTGATTCTCCTCTAAGTTAATGGCTCTTGCTAAACAGTTAAAAGATTCTGTTAGTCGGTTAATTATATAGTATAAGTATCCTAAATCGTGCCAGACATAAGCTAATTGTTCACGCCAAGATAAAATTCTTAAGTAAAAGTCCTCAGCTAAAGTATATTCTCGTCGATTAATTGCCTCTTGCACCTCTTGAAGACAGGAGTTTATCGCAGTCAGCGCATAATTTTCTATCTCTTCATCCCCTTCTATTTCTTCTAATTCTAGCCACTGGAGATAGATTAATTTAGCTTGACCAAACTGCCAGCAATCGAGATTTCTAAGTATCTCTTTTTTGAGGAGCAGAATTAAATCCTGACTGGACTCTGATTGTAATAGCCAAAATAACCAAATTTCTTGCGCTGTTGCTTGCTGCCCTACCAGCAGATAAGCTAATCCCAGATAGGGATAATAATCAGTCACTTCCGGATCAACCGCCAGCGCTTGTTGACAGAATAACAATAATTGATTATAGTCTCCCGATGCTAACATTAGCTCGATCGCTTGTTGGTGATCGCTGTTGATCATTATCTTGACTCTCGTTGCTCTAATTCGATAATACCCTCGATCGGGCCGAGGGTATTATCTCATACTTATTGAATTTAACTAGCGATAGATTCAGAGATTTATTGGCTCTATTCAGGCAAAAAATCCTTATTTTGGGCGATTATCTTGAATATAACCCTCTATTCAGGCAAATAATTTCTTATATAGATAAGAATTATTCTCAATAGCTGTATAATGGGAAAAGACAAGCCAAGAATCTAGCAATGAACGATAAAATAACTCGGAGAGTCTTTCTAGGGGCAGGAACAGCCACCTTAGCGGTAGCAGTGGGTCAATTAGGGAAAATAAACGAAGTTTCCGCCCAAACTAAACAATTAAACCTCTATTCCTCCCGTCACTACAACACCGACCGACGATTGTATGACAACTTCACCCGACAAACGGGAATAAAAATTAACCTGGTCGAAGGGGAAGCGGACCCATTAATCGAACGAATCAAAAGCGAAGGCAGCAATAGTCCTGCTGATATACTCCTGACAGTAGATGCAGGGAGATTATGGCGGGCCGACCAACAGGGAATTTTTGCCCCCGTCAATTCCCGCATTCTTACCCAAAGAATTCCCGCTCATTTGCGTCACCCCAAAGGTCACTGGTTTGGGTTTAGTAAACGCTTGCGGGTAATCATGTACAACAAAGACAGAGTTAACCCCAGAGAAATCGATTCCTATGCAGATTTAACCAATCCCAAATGGAAAGGAAAAGTCGTCACCCGGTCATCTAGTAACATCTATAGTCAATCTTTTACTGCTTGGTTAATCGACATCCAAGGGGAAGCGGCTGCAGAAAAATGGTGTCGGGGATTAGTGGCTAATTTTGCCCGTCCACCCCAGGGCAATGATAAGGCACAAATCGAAGCTGTCGCCGCAGGAATTGCCGATTTAGCCCTAGCTAACACCTATTACTTAGCTGGGTATGCCGAAGAAAAAGACCCCGCTAAACGGGCAATTTATGACCAAGTAGGCGTAATTTTCCCCGACCAAGCAGGCCGCGGCACTCACGTTAATATTAGCGGTGGTGGTTTAATTAAAACCGCCCCCAATCGAGAATCGGCGATTAAATTTTTAGAGTATCTTTCTAGCAATGAAGCACAGAACTTTTTTGCTAAGGGTAATCGCGAATATCCCGTCGTTCCAGGGGTTGCTTTAGACCCTTTCCTAGCAAAACTCGGACGCGGTAAAGAAGATACCATTAGTGTGGCTAATTATGGTCCTAATTTAGCCAAAGCAGTCCAGGTAATGAATCGCGCTGGCTGGAAATAAGTTATCATTTATCAGTTATCAGTCTCCTGTCTCCTATCTTGACTAAGAAATTAATTTTGCACGACTACTTAGGAAGTGCGATAGCTGATATCTAAAAAGCTGATTTAAGACATGAATCTTCTTGTGTAGGGTTTTTAAAACCCAGACCAAAACTAACTTTTAAATACGATGCAAAGTTGGCATTCATACCTCGATTCAGCAACGCCACTGATTACTGTTCACTGATAATTGCTATGTTAAGGCAATTGAAATAAAACCGAGAGATTATTAGCTGGCATAGGAATTACTTCTAACAATTGTAAACCTCGATCGCTCGCTTCTTGTACCACATCTTCTAAATTCCTAACTCCCCAAGCAGAGTTTTGAGAACGAAGGGAAAAATCAAAGCTTTCGTTACTAGGAGAAGTATGTTTTCCCTTTCGTTTATAAGGACCATAAAGATAGAGGATTCCCCCTGGTCTGAGAATGCGACTTGCTCCTGCCATTAAAGCTAAACAAGCGGACCAAGGGGCGATATGAATCATATTAATATTAACAATGGCATTAATGACGATATTTTCCCTCTCTACCGCCCAAACTGACTGATGAACATCGATAAATAGGGGGCGATCGAGATTAGAACTAGGATAATAATCACACCAACTGCGAATACTATCTAGAGCCAGAGGGTTACAATCCGAGGGAATCCAACGACAAGGAGCAAGACGAGGGGCAAAAAAAACAGCGTGTTCACCCGTGCCGCTAGATATTTCTAGGATATTGCCAGTCTTCGGTAAAAACTGGCTGAGAACTTCCAAAATCGGCTGACGATTGCGTTCTGTTGCCGGAGCGTATTGACGTAAATCAGACATAATTACAGCGTTTTTCCTAAAGATGAAGCGTAACCTAATTTAGTATCGACGACCGGCTCCCATCTTGAATCAGTTATCAGTTATCAGCTTTTTTCTCTCCCCTCCTTTCTCCCATCTCCCCATTCCCCCACTTCCCTATTCCCCTATTCCCCATCTCCCTGCTCCCCAACTCCTACTCTGCAATAACTACTGGCAGCCAGAAATACGTTGGTTTCATATCATACTTTGTGATTTTTGTCAAAAAAACTTTTTTTTTGCAATAAAACTACACACAAAAAAGATCATCGTTGTGGGTGAAATTGACTAATTTACCCGTCTTAATTAGGATAACCTTCTAGGTGTGGCAAGGGTTTCAAGCATTGCTGCCTAAAAAAGCCAAGAATGGCCGACTATGAAATTCTATCAAATCGCTGTTACCACTGCAACATCGTTGTTAAATAAAAATCTTTCTCAATTAATTGTTAAGAAATTATAAATATTGCGGAATGTTAATTTAAATATTCTCAAGTTGTTGGAGTCAATACATAGTTTTTGCTTATCTTTTGCGAACGTTGGGTTAGGAGTCAGTCATCATTTATCGGTGTCAGCTTTTTTCTCCCATCTCCCTGATCCAGAAAAATATTAAGTTTTATTAAGAAGTTAGTGACAAAAGACCAGCTTTAATCTCTATTATCGTAGTAAGTCGCTTTTGACTGGAATCAAGCCAGTCAAGATAAACAGTCACTTTTGCCCATCATCAAACAACGATTGTCAGCTTAACTAAAACAGTCGCTGTGGCCATGCCCTCGTGATCAATTCCTATGTCAACCCTGGTTATTGTCGAATCCCCCACCAAAGCTCGGACGATCAGTAATTATCTGCCTAGCGGCTATAAAGTCCAAGCATCCATGGGCCACATCCGCGATCTGCCCGCCTCTGCCGAAGAAATTCCCCCCGCCCACAAAGACAAATCCTGGGCGAATTTGGGCGTGGATGTGGACAACGATTTCGATCCCCTCTACGTCGTCCCCAAAACCAAAAGTAAAGTCGTCAAAGAATTAAAAGAAGCCCTCAAAGGCGCGAGCGAATTGATCCTCGCCACCGACGAAGATCGGGAAGGAGAAAGCATCAGTTGGCATCTCTTGCAGGTACTCAACCCGAAAATACCCACCAAAAGGATGGTATTTCACGAAATCACCAAAGAAGCGATCCAAGCGGCCCTAAAAAATTGTCGCTCGATCGACGAAAATTTAGTTCACGCCCAAGAAACCCGCCGCATACTCGATCGCCTCTACGGTTATACCCTCTCCCCCCTACTCTGGAAAAAAATCTCTAAAGGTTTATCCGCCGGCCGGGTACAATCCGTCGCCGTGCGTCTGCTCGTGCAGCGGGAACGGGAACGACGGGCTTTTAAAACCGCCAATTATTGGGACCTGAAAGCGACTTTAGAAAAGGACAAAAATCAATTCGACTCGAAATTAGTCACCTTAAACGGTCAAAAAGTGGCAAATGGGAGCGATTTCGATGCCGACACTGGCAGACTGCTCCCCGGTCGCCAAGTCACCCTCTTGGATCAAGCAGCGGCAGCAGCCTTAAAAGAACGCATCGAGGGCAAAATCTGGCGGGTTAGCCACACCGAAGAAAAACCCACCACTCGCAAACCATCCCCCCCCTTCACCACCTCCACCCTACAGCAAGAGGCTAACCGGAAACTGGGCATATCGGCCCGGGACACCATGCGAATCGCCCAAAATCTCTACGAACAGGGCTACATCACCTATATGCGGACCGATTCCGTCCATCTTTCCGATCAGGCCATCACCGCCGCCCGCAATTGTGTAGAACAAATGTACGGCAAAAACTACCTCAGTCCCCAACCCCGGCAATACACCACCAAAAGCAAAGGCGCGCAGGAAGCCCACGAAGCCATCCGACCCGCCGGCAGTAGCTTTCGCCTACCCCGGGAAACCGGCCTGAGCGGACTAGAATTCGCCCTCTACGACCTAATCTGGAAACGTACCGTCGCCTCACAGATGGCCGATGCCCGTATTACCCAGATCGCCGTTAATATTCAGGTGGAAAATGCCGGATTTCGCTCCTCCGGCAAAAGAATCGACTTCCCCGGCTTTTTCCGCGCCTATGTGGAAGGTTCTGACGATCCCGAAGCCGCCATCGATGACCAAGAAATCATCCTACCCCCCCTCAGCGTCGGTGACACCCCCAATTGTCGCCAACTAGAGGCCATTAGCCACGATACTCAACCCCCCGCCCGTTATAGCGAAGCCTCCCTCGTAAAAATGCTCGAAAGTGAGGGAATCGGGCGACCCAGCACCTACGCCACCATTATCGGCACAATTATCGATCGCGGTTATGCCCAAATGCGGAATAAAACCTTGATTCCCACCTTCACCGCCTTCGCCGTTGTCGGTTTATTAGAAAACCATTTCCCCGACCTGGTAGATCCCAAATTTACCTCGAAGATGGAGGAAACCCTCGACGATATCGCCACTGGTTCCGCTCAGTGGTTGCCCTATCTCGATCGCTTCTATCGCGGGGAAAAAGGGCTAGAAAGCCAAGTCAAAGAGCGCGAGAGTCAAATTAACTCTAGCACCGCCAAATCGGTAATTTTAGAGGATTTACAGGCAACCATCAAGATCGGCAAATACGGACCCTATCTGGAAGTCCCCCGGGGGGATGAAATCCTCACCGCTTCTATCCCGGCCGATTTAACCCCGGCGGATCTGAACCCCGAACAGGTAGAAACCCTGCTGCGACAAAAAACCGAAGGTCCGGATAAAATCGGTCTTCATCCCGACACTGGAGAACCGATTTATCTGCTCGTGGGTAGTTACGGTCCCTACGTCCAGTTAGGAGATGTCAGCGATGACAATCCCAAACCGAAACGCGCCTCCTTACCCAAAGGAGTCAAACCCGAGGACATCACCCTTGAACAAGCCGTGGGTTTATTAGCACTGCCGCGACTGCTGGGAACCCATCCCCTCACCGGAGGCAAAATTAAAGCCAGTTTAGGGCGTTTCGGCCCCTATATAGTTCAGGAAGAGGGCAAAGAAAAAGAATATCGTTCCTTGAAAGCCAGCGATGATGTCTTAACTATAACCCTCGATCGAGCCTTGGCCTTATTAGCCGAACCGAAAAAAGCTCGCGGCGCTCGTGGTTCTACCAAACCACCCTTAAAAGAATTGGGTAAACATCCCGACGATGGGGAATTGGTGGGATTGTACGAAGGTCCCTACGGAATTTATATCAAGCACGGTAAGACTAACGCCAAGATTCCCGAAGGAGAGACGGCCGAAACCCTGACCCTAGAACAAGCTTTAGTCGCCCTAGCCGCCAAGACAACCACTGCCAAGAAAACCACCACTAAGAAAACTACTTCCCCGGGCAGTAAAACTGGCAAAAGTAAGACGGTTTAGCGGTTACTGGTGAGGCGATTTTCTCCCTGGTCAATTCCTCACCCCGATGCAAAGGACAAATCCAGTTGGCTTTTTTGTCCTTGGCACCACTTTGACTAGGCTGATCCTAAGTAGGTAGGCGTTAAAAATTATCAGGATACCCCCCTTATCAAGGGTAGGGTTGATTCATGAATCAACCCTACCTTGAATCAACCCTACCTTGAATCAACCCTACCTTGAATCAACCCTACCTTGAATCAACCCTACCTTGAATCAACCCTA
>SFAU01000160.1 GCA_007096045.1 Microcystis novacekii Mn_MB_F_20050700_S1
TTCTGAATTGTGAGTTATAACTATTATAATCTCATTTCTCTTTGTGCTCAAGTTGAAGATTTTCTAGTTTTTGACTGCTATAAGTATTAATACTCATTGCATAAGTGAGATGCTCCCTGGGGTTCTGGTCATCAATTCAGCTTGCCGATCTCAAGCATCAATTTTAGTCAGTCATGTCCAGTTATCTAGTTAGAGGAAATTTGTCTTTCTCTTTATTTCAAGATTTTAAGGAGTGGTAAAGCCGTGTTATTTAAGCTTTTTCAGCGATTCATGATCTTTGGATTTACTTTAGTAATAATCTTATTTTTTCAAGCAAAAATCCAAGCTCAAACCGTTTGTCAAATAGTACCGACTTCTCAAATTTCTTCTATCGATCAGGCTAAATGTTTATTACGTCAACCCAAGATTTTTGGGAATGTGGGTCCAACTTTAACCAGTTTACCTGTTCCGTTCGATCAACTCTTAACTAGACCCACCATCGATATCAGTAAAGAGCAATTAAGACGATATCTACAAGCTCAAGGAATTAACGAAGCAGACATTGGCGGTTCATTAGATCAACCCGTTTCACGAACTAATAATAATAATTCTAGTGCAGAGTTGGCTCGTTATTTTATTATTCATGATACCAGTACCCCTAATTTTGGAAATGCCAACTTTCCTAACAATATTAATCAATCTAGTTGGGAATTTAATAATTTTAATAAATATGGTAGTGGCGAAAAATCCCCTGCTCATATTATTATTAATCGAGTAGGAGAGTCCGTCACTCGTAAAGATTTTAATATCCCTTGGCGTTCTACAAAACGAGAATCAGATCAATTTTGTGGGGTGAATAAATGTAAGGGTTTATTCTTAGCAGTTGAATTAGTTCAACCTAGAAGATGTCAACCAAACTCTGGTCAAACACAGTGTTCTCCACCCAGACAAAATGATGCTAAATCGCCCGATCCGGGGTTTACCAAAGCACAATTAGATCGCCTAGCAGTTGTTTATATTGCGGCCAGTGTACGGCGCGGAAAATGGTTAATTCCCGCTTTTCATGTTGTTCTTGATCAAATCGTACCAGGTGGACATGATGACCCTCAGAATTTTAACCTAGACCAGTGGTCAAACCAACTCAATGACATTTTAACTGAAATTCGCTAATTCGTTTTTAGGAGTTAATTATGAACAAATATTTGAGACAGTTACTGTTAACAATTGCAGGAATTTACCTCATTCTAATGGGCAGTTTTATCTCTCCTGCCTTCGCACAAGTTAGCTATACTCCCCCTACTCAATCGGCGAGTGTTCTACAAGATATTCCATTTAATCAAGCTGTTCCAGTTGATGAAGCCTATCGCAAAGAATTTGAAAATTGTGATAAAAAAGGGACTTTTTTCGGTCTATCTGTTCCTAACAATAGAAGTTGTCAGGGAGATCCTAACAAGGTTAAAGCAATCCTTAAATTTCCTGATGGAACAATTTTTTATGAATCAAAAATGAGTTTAGATAGAGATGGTTCATGGATTGCTTGTAAAGGCGATAAAAGTCTGAATGATTTATGTTCAACGTCTTTTCCTTGGCCAAACATTAATAAAATACCTGATAAATATGTTGATTCGGACAACATCCCCTATATTGTCAATCCAATTGTTAATTTCCAGAGGAAAGTTGATAGAAGATTCCAAAATAAAACAGGAACAGATTTAGGGGATTTAGGAATTGTTATCTACAAAGATAAAATTGTACCTGTCTTTATTGCAGATCATGGTCCCTATAATAAACTAGGAGAAGGATCGGCACGAGTTCATGAACTGATTGGAGAAGATAAATGTAAAACAGGCAAACGGAGAACTGATGGTAAAACCCGTCCTGATGTAGAAAAAAGATGGACAAGTGATACTTATTGTGAAGATCACAAAGATGTTAGTGTAGATGATAAAGTTCTCTTTTTTATCTTTCCTAACTCCAAGATTTCTGATTTAAGTCCAAGTAATGCGGTTGCGAAAATCAACGCTGAAGCTTTAAAACGCTTTGAAAACCTCAAGGATAATCGTCAAGGGGTGATTCAACTCAATCAACCTCAATCAGGACAAAGTTTTGCTGTTAATACTGCCGTGACATTTTCTGGTACTGCTAACCCAGAAGTTTCCCGAATTAAAGTCAGTATCGGTCCTGGAGGTCTCTTTGAAATTGCCGACCTCAAAAATGTTAAAAAAAACTGGACTTTTGAGCAAGTTTTTAACACAAAAGGCAGCAATAGACCTGTGATTATTCAACCTTTCGATGCTACAGATAAACCGCTTAAACCTCTGAATTTTACGATTACCATTCAATAGTTCATTCTGTTCTTTTGTATTGACTTTCAGGAGAATTAAACCCATGGCTAACAAAACTCTCAAAGCATTAACCAACACCGTTATTAAGTCTTTACCTCAAGATAGCATTAGCTTAAGTGATTCCCAGAAAATTACTTTACCTGAAGATGCTACTTTAGAAATCTTGCAATATCGTTCTGCACCTAATAATCATTGGGAAATTCAATTAGTCACTCCCCAAAATGGTCTTGTCACTTGGTTTGCTTTTATCTCCCATGTCGAAATATTTTCTGATCCTAACTTCAAGAAAACTTTAGTAGAGACAGCTACTGAAGAATGGGAATTTTTTGAAAAAGGAACTAAAAAAGAACGAGAAGATGGCTTTTGGCAGCGAATTGTCAAATACTGGAAAGAAGCTTTAAATCGTACCGATATTGACGACCCCACTGATGTAGGTAATGTTCCTTGGTCAGCTGCCTTTATTTCCTGGATCATGACAAAAGCAGGTGCAGCAAATAAATTTAAACGCAATGCTAGTCATTCAGTTTATATTCGAGACGCTGTAAAAAAAAGAAAAGATAAAACAGTTGATGCGCCTTTTATCGCTTTTAAAATTGATGAAGTAACCCCAGAAGTGGGTGATTTAGTTTGCGCTCCTCGTCAATTAGGAGTCACTTACGATACCAAAGAAGGATATGCATCTCACTGTGATTTAGTAGTAGCCAAAAGAATCAATGAAGTTGATATTATTGGAGGAAATGTCAGTGATTCAGTTACCAAAAAGACCCTTAAACTTGATGGCAATGGCAAAGTAAAAGACACCAGCCGTCCTTGGTTTGTTGTTATTAAAAATCTGCTCTAATGCTTTTCCCATCCCTTCCTAATTTCTCTAACTTTCAAGGACAAAATTATGGCTACATTACAAGACATTATCAACGAGAACCAAAGCCTAAACCGTTCCAAACTAAAAACGGACAAAGGGTTAGTAATAGAAATTCAAACCAAACTAGCTAACTTAGGATTTTATCCCGGTGGTGGTTGGATTGATGGAGATTTCGGAGGATTAAGTAGTTTTTCTTGGACAGGATTGATTGATTTTTGTAAGAAAGTCGCTGGGCTTCCAATTCCCTCAGATACAATGGCTATTAATAAAGATATTGCCCAAAAGTTATTAACGATAAAGCAAGTTAAATCTGTTCTTCAAACAGCTACTCAAAATTCAATTCTTACCAGTCTTCAACAAATTCAAACCAGATCACCAATTATTAATAAAAACACCCCTCCTTCTGCTTTTGTATCTCGAAGTATTGAGCAATCTCCTTTCAAGCCATTTATCGTTAATTATCCCAATTTCTTAACCCAGAAACCCGACGGAACATCCCTAGTTTCCTATGGTGATAGTTTCACTCTTTCTGATGGTAGAACCGTTAATTTTAATGACTATCCTAATTGCGGAAGTCAGCCTAATATTGACAATAATGGTTTAAGTTTTCTGCCTAGTAATATCTCTCATGCTTGTCTTTGTATCGGAAGTTTTACAGATAGTAATAGCCCAATTAAAGCCCGATGGTTAGGAAAAGATGCCCTAACACCTGTTACTTTATGGTGGAGTACCACTAAATTTATTGGCGTTTTAAATACAGTTTGTCAAATTCATCAAAACTCCATTAATACAGACATTGATGATTGTGTGATTGAGTCCCCTAAAAACCGATTTAATGATTTAGTAAGAGATATGGTGAGGGTGCATCTCACATTTGCAGAAACACCGACAATCGGCAATTATCAGTGACCCTTAAATTATGACGGATATGTCAGCAGCTGCGTGCAAGCATCCCACCGAAAAGCTAATGCGCGGGGGTTTTCCCTTTAAAAACCTCAACTGAGTAGATTTACAAAAATGGGATGCACCCTATGGTGAGTTATCAGGGACTATCTTCCAATCGTATTGGTGCTTTATTTAAAAGCTTTAGTAAAAGAGAAGTTTTAAGTCAATGGATTGAAACACAAACAGGAAGTAGTAGTCTAAATTTTACGGGTTCCTATGGAGAAGATTCCTTAATTTCTCCTGCAAGAATTAAAGATACAACCACAGGAAATATTGTCTTATCTTCAGGGGATGTTGGTGCGGCTACTTCAACCAATTCCCTGTCAGCCTATGATCTGGTACGCCTAATTTCAATGTTAGGATGGCATTTACATTTACCCAATAATGCTAAACTTCCCTCAGCCCAATGGAAAAGTTTAGAAAGCATAGTTCGGGCAATGGGTCATGATACAGCACGATATGTAGATGTAGCTTTTGAAACCTTGGGAGTTATGAATATTATCAGTGAACCAGTGATTATTTCAAAAGTAGGTTGGGGAAACGTATCTGCCACTTCTGGGTCAATGACTTATACCGTATTTGTTAAATTTGTTGATCGACGTTTTACTCCTGCAAAATTGAGAACTTTTGCTTTAGCTTTACGTTGTCCGAGTCCAGTTTCTGCTGATTTTGATGGGAGAGATACCAATTTAGCCGCCGCTGTTACTGAAATAGTTCGACGTATTTTAACTGAAGAATTGGCTTAATTTGCTTTGGTCATAACTAAAAACAAAAACTTGTAAAATCAATAGTGAGGTCTTAAAAATGAACCTAGGAACCCTTCTCGAAATTATTGTTGCTCTAATTTTTATCTACTTAACTTCCAGCCTTATTATCTCCGAATTACAAGAACAATTGGCCGCCTTGCTAGAATTTCGGGCTAAAAATTTAAAACAAGCCCTAGAAATATTCTTGGGAAAAAAGACGATCAAATCTTTGTACAACAATGACTCGTTATTATCAAGTTTCAATCAATACACTAATCCTATAACTGGAAACTCAGCTGGTCCTTCCTATGTTGAACCAAAGGTTTTGGCAGAGTCCCTAATTAGTCTAATTAATAGTCAACTTTCAGATAATGAAAAACTATTAAAAGCGGATTTTTTAGGAAAAAATCTTGTTGAAGAAAAAACAGGAATCTTTAAGAAGTTAGCTAGTATTTCTGATTTTTCTAAAATAGACAAATTAGCGATTGAGAGATTGATAGAAATAGGTTACAGTACCAAACTCAAATATGACAATCCAACTCTGGAGGATTTTGTTGATGAAATAGCCAACACTTTTACTCAAATTATGGAGCGAACATCGGGAGTATATAAAAGAAATGCCAAGGGGGTATCTTTTGCTTTTGGTTTTTTAGCGGCTGCTTTGCTCAATATTGATAGTTTTTATGTCATTGAGCAACTATCCAAAAATCCCAATTTAAGACAGGGAATTAATCAGGTAGCGACAGAAGTTTTTCAGACTAATGAATCTTGTTTTAAAGACGCTAAAGATGATCCTAACAAAGTCGCTGAATGTACAAAAAAATTACAAGTTAGTATCAAGGATTTAGAAACAATTAATCAACCTCTGCCCCTTGGTTGGAATGAAAAAGGATGGTTTAATGGTGAACAAATAAAAGAACAAAATGGCTGGTTACAAGCTTTTTTTGGCTGGCTAATGACAGGAGTAGCTGTGGCGATGGGCGCACCTTTTTGGTTTGATATTTTAGGGAAGCTTATCAATGTGCGTAATACTGGTAAACCCATATTACCTAATACTCAGAAATAAATAACTATGTTTGTCACCTTAAAGATTTTCAATCAATCCTCAAACCAGTCCTTTCTGAGATTATTTCTAGTCATTTCTTGTCTTTTTCTCCTCGATCGCCTATAATTTTCTTAGTCCTCACTTTTCCAGTTAACAAGGAGAATACAATCATGCAATCTCTCAAATTTTCTATTATCCAAGAAATCAAACATCAAGGAATTTGTGATGCTTCTGCGGCCATTGCTTTAGGAGAAAATAAATTTGTTGTTGGTAATGATGAGACGGATACAGAATTAGGTAATTTTCTCTGGATTTATTCCTCTCAAGAGTCGGGAAAAGCACTGGAAACCATTGACATTAATAGTTGGCTTAAAAACAATCCTAAAAATAAAGAAATCGACTTAGAAGGTGTAACTGTACTAAATGACGTAATCTATTGGATTACTTCCCACGGTCGCAATAAAAATGCTGAACGAAAACTCGCTCGTCATCAATTTTTTGCTAGTAAAATTACCGATGACGGCTCTAGTATAGTTCAAGTGGGTGAGTCTTATACTCAGTTAGTATTGCGCGATATTATCGAAGACTCTCAATTGGCTAAAATATTTGATTTCAAAACAGCAGAAACCAAAGCTCCCAAAGCTGAAGGAGGATTAAATATTGAAGGTTTAACGGCAACTCCAGACGGAAATATCTTAATCGGTTTTCGTAATCCTCTACCAAACGATAAAGCTCTTTTATTAACTCTCAAAAATCCTCAAAGTTTAGTTATTAATTCCACCAATGCTCGGGCTGAATTTGGTGATACTATCTTGTTAGATTTGGGAGGATTAGGAATTCGTAGCATTGAATTTTGGCCAGCTTTAGAAGTATATTTAATTATTGCCGGAGAATTTTATGGAGGCGATCAATTTGTTGTATATACTTGGTCAGGAAAAAAAGAAGATGCACCAGAAAAGATAGAATCACTGCAATTCCCTGACCGTTTTCGTCCAGAAGCTTTGTTGTTTTATCCCCATTTCCAAGATCGCTTTCAGATTTTAAGCGATGATGGTACAATCGAGCGAGTTGGTAATACTCCCTGTAAAGAGATTCCCGATAAAAATAATCCCGAAAAATATTTCCGCAGTATTTGGGTAAAAGTTAATTAATACCAATTCTCATCCATAAAAACTACAGATCGAATTATCGAATTTAAGTTCCCATTTCCCCTTTTTCCCATTTTAAGGGAGACGAAGGCAGGGGGATCGAACTCTTGTAGCTGGATTTTGGAGAATTGATATAATTAGACATCCCTCTTAGTGGAACCTCAACAAAACCTAGAACAAAAATAGCTTTAAACCCATGTAGGGATAAGCTTTAAGCTCAAAAAACCGTTGCTCACGTCTTCTCAATGGTTTTTTATCCTAGAAGCTCTATTAACCTTTTTCTCTTATCCAGAGGACTTCTGGGTTCGCAAAGAGACAAAAAAGTGTGGAGAATCCTCCCATAATCGCTACAATTTTTCTAGAGGCTAAGTATTGCCCTCATTTAAGTTCTTTTGTACTCATTAAAAACCATGAAAATTCTTCACGGTACTTGGATTCCCCAATCAACGGACGAATTTATTCAGAAGGGTAGCTTTTATCTTTGGGGAGAAACTAGCACACCGAAAAAGAGCCGCAGCACTGCTAATAATAATCATCCTTTTCAGTTAAGCAAAGAAGAATTAACTAGCTTTCTCACCGGAGAATTAGGAATAGTTCAATCGAATTATAATCCTCTTAGTCGGCAATTTGTCCCCCGCTACTTTCTTTTACCTAGCCAGGATAATCAACCTTTACCCTCCTTAGAATTACTGCGTTATCTAGAAAAAGAACCCCCAGAAAATAGCCAATGGCAATCTTGGCAAATTGATTGTTATCCCCTTAATCCTATACTTAAACTGCTCAATGATCTGCACTTTATCTGTCTTTACAACTCCTCAGAGATTCAGTTAGGTGCAGATTTACTTTTTTGGTATCACTACAGTCAAGCTTTTAAAGAAATAATTCTCAAAGATAACTATATTCCTGCTTTTAAATATCGAGAATTAGCCACAAATAACCAGAAAACTGCTAACTTTGCTATCTATCCTCTTTGGGAAATTATATCAGCAACCTACGAAACCAATCTCGATCGCTATCTCGAATATCTTCCCCGCATTTGTCTTGCTGGTGCTGAAAATCCCCATGCTTCACCACAATTATACGATCCCAAAACCCTACTCCGGCACTTCTCCGAATGTCTCCTCAATGAAATTGTCACTAACACAGCAATTCCTGCCAGTTTTGATAAAAAAATTAGCGAAACAATTATAGGTGATTGCTTCTCTGTGACTAAAACTGCCAGATTTCTGCAAACTGCTGCCGCTTTAGAAAAATATCAACAGTGGCAAACTTGGAGACAGCAATTACTAGGAGACCAAAATATATCTAGTTTTAGCCTTGGTTTTAAACTAACGGAGGCCCCAGAAAATAATATTGAACAGTGGCAAATTACTTTTATCCTCATCTCTAAACAAGACCCCTCCCTGCGATTAGAATTAGACGAATATTGGTATGCAGTACCCGAAACTAGAACAAGCATACGAGCGCATTTTGGTCAAGATTTAGATAAAAATATTTTACTAAGTTTGGGTTATGCTGCCCGTATTTATCCCCCCATTTGGCAAGGATTAGAAACGGATAAACCGACGGGATTTTCTCTAAACCTTACAGAAGCTTTTACTTTCTTAAAAGAAACTGCTTGGATTTTAGAAGATGCGGGATATAAGGTGATTATTCCCGCGTGGTGGACTCCCCAAGGTCGTCAACGCGCCAAAGTTCGGCTAAAAGCTACTTCTAAATCAGGCAAATCTACCCCCGTTAGTAAAGGAATTTTTAGCATCGAAAACATCATTGAATACCAATATGAATTAGCCATCGGTGAAGAAACTATTAGTCAAGAGGAATGGCAACAATTAATTAACACCAAAACACCCTTAGTTAAATTTCGAGGTCAATGGGTAGAATTAGAACAAAATAAAATGCAGCAAATGCTGGATTTTTGGCAGAAATATCAGCAGGAAAATCCTGAGATGAATCTGATTGAATTAATTAAAAAAGCTGCCGAATACCCAGAGGAGATTATTGTTGAAACCGATGATTTTTTGGGTTCTATGCTAGAGAAATTACAAAATCCTAGTCAACTAAAACCTATAGAAAATCCTCCCCAATTACAAGGAACGCTGCGGGAGTACCAAAAGCGCGGAGTTGCCTGGATTCAATACCTAGAACAATTGGGGTTAAATGGTTGTCTTGCTGACGATATGGGATTAGGAAAAACCCTACAGGTAATTGCTAGATTGATTGGGGAAAGAGAGGGAGATAATAATGTTTTGCCAACTCTGCTAGTCGCACCCACTTCTGTGGTGGGAAATTGGGCAAAAGAAATTGAAAAATTTGCCCCCCATCTTCAGGTTTTAATTCACCATGGTAGTAAGCGCTATCAAGATGAGAACGAATTTCAGACAGTAGCTAGTCACAAGGATATCGTCATTACTTCTTTTACCTTAGTTCGCAAGGACTTGAAATTATTTAACTCGCAATCCTGGCAACGTTTAGTAATTGATGAAGCACAAAATATCAAAAATCCTAAAGCGGCACAAACTAAAGCAATCTTGAGTTTATCTGCACAACATCGTCTCGCATTAACGGGAACTCCAGTAGAAAATAGACTGCTTGATTTATGGTCAATTTTTAACTTCCTTAACCCCGGTTATTTAGGCAAAGAAACTCAATTTCGTAAAGCTTTTGAAGTGCCAATCCAAAAACAAAATGATCGTCTCCAGTCCACGGTTCTCAAAAAATTAGTGGAACCTTTTATTCTGCGTCGGGTAAAAACCGATCAGCAGATAATTAAAGATTTGCCTGACAAAGTGGAAAACAAACAGTATTGTAATTTAACTAAAGAACAAGCTTCTCTCTACGAAGTTGTTATCAAAGAAGTGGAAAAACAATTAGAAGAAGCGGAGGGAATAAAACGCAAAGGATTAATTTTATCTACCCTGATGCGCTTGAAACAAATTTGTAATCATCCCCGTCAATTTTTACAGGATAACAGTGCTTTTACTCCTGAGCGATCGCATAAGTTAGAGCGTTTGGGAGAAATGCTAGAAGAAGTAATTTTAGAGGGAGACAGTCTGCTAATTTTCACTCAGTTTACCGAAATCGGTGACTCCTTACAAAAGTACCTCAAACAAACTTTTCGCTATAATACTTATTATCTTCACGGGGGGACTTCTCAACCAAAACGAGAACAAATGATCGAAGAATTTCAACATCCCGAAACAGAACCTTCCGTATTTATTTTATCCTTAAAAGCTGGGGGAGTGGGGATTACTTTAACCAAAGCAAATCATGTTTTTCATTTTGATCGTTGGTGGAACCCTGCGGTGGAAAATCAAGCAACAGATCGCGCTTTTAGAATTGGTCAACAAAAAAATGTTTTCGTGCATAAATTTGTCACTTTGGGAACCTTAGAGGAAAGAATTGATGAAATGATCGAGGAAAAGAAAAAGGTAGCTAATGCTATTGTTAGTAATGATGAATCCTGGTTAACGGAATTAGATAACGAAAGTTTTCGTCAGTTAATCGCATTGAATAAACAGACAATTATTTAACCGAGGTAAACCTATGAATAAATTTAGTAAAACTTGGTGGGGACAACGCTTTATAGAAGCATTAGAAGAATTTACCGACTCAGCGCGTTTGAGTCGAGGACGTTCCTACGCTAAAAATGATAAAGTCAAGAATTACAAAATTGACGGTAATTTAATTACTGCTCAGGTGCGAGGTTCCATTAATCCCTACTTTGGAGTTTACAAAGAACCTTTGTATAGCGTGAGTATCGAGATTAAACCAATTACTAAAGCAGAGTGGTCACAAGCTTTATATAATCTTGGTTCAAGAGCGAGTATGATCTCTAAACTGCTGCTCAAAGAAGTTCCCGATAATATTGATGAAGCATTTAGCGATCTGAATCTGCACTTATTACCCCACAGTCAAAAGGATTTTATCACCAATTGTTCCTGTCCCGATTGGGAAAATCCCTGTAAACATATTGCTGGAGTTTATTACCTCGTTGCTTCCCAATTAGATCAGGATCCTCTCCTCTTATTTGAATTACGGGGTATCTCTCGTCAAAAATTACTGCAAGAGTTGGCAAAAACTCCCCTCGGTAAGCTGCTTTCCTCCTCCATCCAAGAGGAAAAAATTCCTCTTAACCCCGTTACTTCCTATCACACTAAACCCGATACTATACCAGCAGTAGAAACAATTGATCTCAAAGAATTTTGGCACTCTCATCACCGTTTACCCGAAAATCCTCAGTTAGTTAAATCCGCAACTATTCCCGCAATTGTCATTAAAAAAGCTGGTGATTATCCTGCATTTTGGGATAAGGAGACTTCCTTTATCGAAGTAATGGAAGAAATGTATCAACGGGTACGCAATAAAAATGCAGGGATACTTTAAAAAAATATAAGTTTTCCTTTTGGGGAGTCAGTCCCGATGCCAAATTAGCTTACACTTTATCTTGATGAGAAACGCTGTAGCTAAATTGCTGACTTTTTGACTTAGGTATCTATCCATAGGAGGGTAGATTAGAATAAACAGGTCAACAACTGACAGTGATTGAAAATCTTCCCCTAACCTGTTAGTATTGTTATGAGACTGGACATAAGAGAGAAACAATGGAATCCTTGATTATTGAAAATTTTCTGATTATTAAGTATGCGGAAATAGAGATTAAAAAAATTAATGTTATCATCGGTGAACAGTCCACTGGTAAAAGTATTATTGCTAAATTAGTTTTTTTATTTCAGACATTTTTGTTTTATCAAGTTAAATTATTAGTCACTAATCTTCAAGATCAGCAAGAACTCAAAAGGCACATACAGAAGCGATTTGAGGAATTATTTCCTAAATACGCATGGAAAGAGCAAGTATTTAAAATAGTTTATCGTTTGGATAACATGAACTTTTTGATTGAAAGATATAAGGACAAATCTGGCTATTTTAAACTACGATTTACCTATTCAGATAATTTTAAAAAGTTTTACAATACAACAATTAGACAAGTGAGTAAAATTGCCAAAAGCAATAACAATATAGTCACTCAAGATATTTATTCAGATATGAATGATTGTCTGGTCAGAAATATTGCTGATTTTTTTCAAGGCAATGAAAAAATTTTTTCTACCAAGATTTTATTTGTACCAGCTAGTCGCACTCTTTTTGTTAAATACTTTACCAATAATATTTTTGCCTTTTTAGCTAATAATTTTGATCTTGATCCTCTCATTATCAACTTTGGCTCTAATTATGAAAATGCTCAACGCTTATACAGAATAATTAATGAATCAGAAAGTTTATTCCAAGATAAAAAAGATGATAAAAAACTTTATGATCAAATTAAATTAATTAGCGAAAAGATTCTATCAGGCAGCTATGCGCGCGAGAAAGATAAAGATTGGCTTTATCATGCCGATGGGAGAAAGATTAACTTAATTGATGCTTCGAGCGGACAACAAGAAGCCTTACCAATGTTATTAATTCTCTTAGTTTTCTCGTTTTTTCCTGATTCCGAATCCAACCAATTCTTTATTGAGGAACCCGAAACCCATCTTTTTCCCTCCGCTCAAAGAGATATGGTAGAACTATTTACCTTACTTTATGCTAATAAAAATTGTCGTTTTTTTCTCACTACCCATAGTCCCTACATTCTCACAGCTTTGAATAATAAAATCATGGCGGCTAACGTTGAGCCTGTCAAAGCAGAAGAATCTTTAGGTTATAAAAATACTATTCAATTTCAAGATGTGTCAGCCTACACAATTAGCAACGGACAAACTCAAAGTATCTTAGATACAGAGGTGAACTTGATTGGTATCAATAACCTCGATGCTGTCTCCGATGAACTTAGTCAAGAGTTTGAAGAAATCTTAGAAAGAAAGGCTCAACAATAATGGATATTAGTCACTGTTCTGAATGCAATAAGAATAAAATAGTCAAAGTTAGTGAAAATGGCAAAGAATTCATCGTCAATAATAATAGTCAGAGATTAATTACTAAGATAAAAATAGATAATTGTTTAATCATCGAGGGAAAAAGATGCGACTGGCTGTTAGAAATTGATAGTCCCTGTCGCTTGGCTCTTTATATTGAACTCAAGGGTAAAAATATTGAAGACGCTTATGATCAATTATTGTCAACTCTAAATCATTCTTACTTACAAGAAAGACATAAAAAATCTAAAAAAGAATGCTATATTGTCGCTTCTAGAGTACCAAAAGCTGGAACCAATGTTCAGGTTTATCAAGCGAGATTAAAGCAATCTCATCCCGAAGTTAGTTTAAAAGTCAAGTCGATGAAAGCTGAAATCACTATTTAGGTTTTTCCCTCAGAAAAAAGCTGAACCAATTGTTCCTGTCCCGATTGGCAAAATCCCTGTAAACATATTGCTGGAGTTTATTACCTCGTTGCTTCCCAATTAAATATGGAAGAAATGTATCAACGGGTACGCAATAAAAATGCTGGTATGTTATAATTAGGTAGGTGTTTAAAATTGTCAGACACCCTTCTTATTTAAAAAAAATTAAGGGTAGATTAAGGGGGGATCAGCACCCCCCTTATCAAGGGGAGCAGGGGGGATCAGAAGTTTGAAAAAGCATTCTATTTTTTAAGACAAGCAGAATCTATGAACCAAGAATCTCTCAGCTTTGTCCATGGGAATGTCAAGTTAGCCGATCGCTTTTTAGTCTGTGGATTGGGTAGTCTCGGACAACACTGCGTCAAGTCTTTAAAAGAGTTTGGGGTTAGCGTTGTCGGTATCGAACTAATACAGCCTCCCAGTTGGGAAATTAACGATTTTCCCGATTTATTAGAGGAAATAATTATCGGTGATTGTCGTCAAAAAAACATTTTAGCAAGAGCGGGAATCGATCGCTGTCGGGCTGCTTTAATTGTCACCAGTGATGAGCGAATTAATGCCACCACTGCCCTAATTATTCGGCAATTAAATCCCCTTACCCGCTTAGTGGTGCGTTCTTCTAAAGATAATCTCAATCAGCTACTTAAGGAACGTTTAGGCAATTTTATCGCCTATGAACCCACCCAATTACCCGCCAATGCCTTTGCTTTAGCCACCTTAGGCACAGAAACCCTCGGTTTTTTGCATCTCGACGGTCAGAAATTGCGGATTATCCAGAGACAAATTAGCCCCGAAGATGGTTTACTCGATCGCTTTTTAGGTGATTTAAATACCCCCACCCGTCGTCTGTTAGCACACACAGCCCCCGATGAACCTTTAAGGGCCGGATTTTATCAATGGTCCCCCACCACTACTATCCGGGCCGGTGATACCATTACCACCATCGAAACTACCTATCAAAACATCGATTCTGTCCGCCAGAAACCGTCAAATTATCGTCAGAAGTTCCAGCATTTTTGGCAAAAATTGCTCAAAGAAATCCAACAATTCTGGCAATTGAGTTTTCAGCAGCAAATTCACCGGGTGGCTTTCCTGTCAGTATTTATCGTTATTCTGCTGGTAATTATCGGGACTTTTCTTTTCCATCTCTACGCCCCGAGAGCTTCCTTTATTTCCTCTCTTTCAGGAACGGCGATTCTTTTATTAGGTGGTTACGGCGATGTTTTCGGTGGCTCTAACCCCGAAGATTTAAATGCAATTCCCTGGTGGATGCAGCTATTTAGTCTCTTTTTAACCTTAGCTGGAACCGCTTTTATCGGGGTTCTCTACGCTATTTTGACCGAAACTTTATTATCATCAAGATTTCAATTTATCCCTAACCGTCCCCCAGTTCCCCAACAGAATCATATCGTTATTGTGGGCTTGGGTCGAGTCGGCAAAGAAGTGGCTAATTTATTACTAGAAATGCAACAGGCGATCGTCGGGGTCAGCTTAAATAGGGATTTTGATGCGACTATCCTGCCAAAAATGCCCCTGATGACGGGAAATATCGAAGAATCTTTAAAAAATGTCAATTTAGATCGGGCTAAAAGTATAGCGATTGTTACTGATGACGAAATCCTCAATTTAGAAGTGGCCCTAACCACCCGCAAACTCAACCCCCAAAGCTACTTAGTCATCCGCACCACCGACGACAACCTTAGTCAACAATTAAGTCAAATTCTGCCCCAATCTCACATTTTAGGAACCAACACCGTGGCGGCAGAAGCCTTTACGGGAGCGGCTTTCGGAGAAAATATCATCTATCTGTTCCGTTGGGCGCAAAAAACGATTCTGGTGACGGAATACGAGATCGAAGCCGGAGATACTCTCAATGGTAGCTCGATCGGGGATATTGCCTACGGTTATCGAGTCGTGCCGATCTTACACCAACGGGGACGGGAAGCCCCGAAATTAATGCCCGAAGATTATCTCAATTTACGCATTGGCGATCGCATTGTGGTGCTGGCCACCATCAACGGACTGCGACGGGTGGAACAGGGTCGTCGCACTCCCAAAACTTGGCGCGTGCGGGTGGAAAAAGCCTTTAACCGCAATATTGCCGCAGAAGCGCCCACCGTAATCAGTCGTTTTTCTAATTGTCCCCTGAAAACCGCCAGCGATCTCATGGAAAATTTGCCAGCAACCCTGGGCGCCCCCCTCTACGAACAGCAGGCGATTCGATTAGTTTCCGAGTTAAAAAAAATTCAAGTTCAAGCATTGGCTATTCCCATTAACCCGAAATCGGGGTAAATGGGAGTTATCCTTTTTTGTCAAACTAGAAGGCTCTCTCGGTCTTTTTTTATGCAGTTAAAGTGACAGTAGCCTTGGCAGTTTGTCCGGAATCAGAAGTGGCAGTAATAGTAATTTTATCCCCATCATTTCCTTGTGGAGGCGCAGTGTAAGTAAATTTTTCAGTGGTTTTGGTTTGATTGATTGTACCGCTGCCTGGCGGTGAGATTGTGATGGTGTAGTTACCAACGGGATTAATGATAAATTCTTGGATTCCATTTAATGCTAAAGTTGCGCTAGACGGAGCGATCAAAATCGCTGGAGGTAGTCCCCGTCCAGTAGAACTAGCCTCTACAGTTACTTTTTTCTCTACTTGATTAATCAAATCGGGAATAAGACGTTCGCTAAATCCAGCCACAAAAGCCATTGTTAAAAGTCCATATAAATAGATGCCATTCCGATTATCTTCAGTGCCACCCCGAATTTCTAAGGGAGAAATATTAGAGTTAAGAATTAGTAGAATAAAGAAAGCAAAACTTCCCCCTAAAATGGGCTTAGTTAAACCAATTATAAATGGCAAGAGGTCATCGTCATATTTTTGGTTTTTGGGATTATCAAAATCTTGCAAACGAATTAGAAGACTAACTGCTCCCCCTAAAGTGCCTGTCATCAATATCAATATCAAGAGTCTAAAATTTTCATCTTTGACCTCAGTATTTTGGTTACTTTGACCCTCAGTATTTTGGTTACTAGAATTTATGATTGGAGGTAAAGACGTAAGCAAATCGTTCACTGGAAAGGAGTTCATAATACCCCAATTCAAAGGGAGAGCTAACACTAATCCAATTAAAACTTTTGTAGGTATTTTGAAAGAATGGAAAAGATTATCTCTAAAATCGGATAGACCAGTCCAAAAACCTGTCTGGGTTTTTCTTAATCCCGTTCTGGCAGCATAGCGTAATTTTTGTGCCAGAATAATATTAGGCCTACCTATTAAAGATTTAATCGCAATTTCTCCAGCATCTACCACCGCCTTTAATTGCATGATATCACAAGGTTTGGAAATGTTCATGAGTTCTACCTGCGCTATCCCTAGTATTGTAATTAATTTAGCTAATTCTCCCTGTACTTCCCGGTCTAATTCTGGAGGGAATCCCGCTACTTGTTCTTTGGTTTTTTCCAGCAAAATATCAATTCTTTGATTTAGTTTGATTACCTCGTCTCTAGCTTGAATTTCATTGATTAAATCGTCTAAACTTTTAAATAAAACACTTGCTCCTTGTAGTTGTGCAAAATTATCTTTAAATTCCTTAATTAACTTTTCAAATTGTTCATCCACTGAACTATATTTGGATAAGTTATCCTTCAGTTCAGCAATCAAAGACTCATTTTTCTGTTGGAATTCCACAGTGGTGGAAAATTCAAACAAAGTATCTTTAACTTTTGTTTGCCAAGCAGTTAGCTTTTCCTTGAGTTTTGGCAAGTTTGCATCGTTAGCATTAGCATCGAATACAATCGTAATTGTTGTAACTAAACTATCATTTTCTTGGCTGAAAGTATCAAGAGGAGTTTCTGAACTTTTGCCAGTAGATAAAAGGTTGATTGTCTCCACAAGCTGATCTGTATGGGCTATTATTTGTTTTTCTAATTCTTCTCTGCTAGGTAAAGGGTCTGAAAAAGTTAATTCACCTAGTTTTTGAATAAGTTCATCTCTTAAATTCTGAGTCTCTTGAGTGATATTTGTCGCTTCTGTTTGGTAACTAGCAAGGGTAGCTGATTTATCCTGAATAAATTTATTTTGGGTTTCTAGAATAAATTGATTAATTTTTTGTTCGATAGCAGGATTCAGATTAATCATGGTTGTCTTCTCCTAAAAAAAGGCGAAAATGGGCTAAAATTCTGTTAGCTTCCCGATGCTACAATAGGTATCATTGATTTTCCGCAATTATTCATAAATATTAATAAATTTCTATTTTTTTAACTCAATTCAGAACGTAGGTTGGGTTGAAGCATGAAACCCAACACCCGCTCATGTTACGAAGTGCGCTAACCCATCCTACAAATAATTGTGCCTCCCTACTTAACAATTTTGCTTAACTCAGAAGTTGATCCAACTTAGCGAAGAATTGATGAACATCTTCATGAATTTCATCAGATTTCATATTAGTGGCGACGATTTCACGGGTCAATTCTAAAGATGGAAAAGATGCTAAAGAAAGTTGATAAGATTTAAGCCTTTGAAAAAGAGAGTCCTTATTTTCAAACAATAGCTTTTTCCCATCTACAACTTGAAAAATATTTGCCTTGACATCTCTCCAAGATTGCTTTGGAGGCAGGGTAAGATTTTCGTTATCAAAAAACTCCCTAATTAATTCTTGAACGGGAGCGAAAAAAATATCTTGGTCGTTAAAACCGCCGGTTTGTAGGGCTGCTCTCATCCAAGCATCGGGAACTAATAAATAATTCTCAATATTTTTTCGTCGCCATTCATATAATGATTGCTTCGGATCATTTGCTTCTGGGTGGAAGGCCTGATCGTCATCATCATAATCAAACAATACCAACCTTTTCGCCGATGGAATTATTTGTTTAATCCCGTTAAAATGACGATCGCAATCTTCTTTCATTTTCTTCTTATTGCCGCCTCCCATAACCCGACAACAAACCTGATTCAATTTATCCTGCCTTCCTAAAGAAGTGGCAAAACCTCGTAAAAGACGCTCATCTGTTTCTCCTTCAACATACAAAATAACGGGATAATTAAATTCGGAAAGCTGTGTTATCTCTAAGTTAGAAACATCGGCCATCGCTGTTAAAATCGCTGGTGTAGCTTCCACTCTTTTAGGAATTCTATCAAGTAATGAGATAATTTGCCGAACGTCAACCCCTCTAATAAACTCTTCTGCGTGGGTGGCAATAAGAAATTGAGTATTTCTCTCGATCGCCTTTTGATTCTTAAAATAATCTAGAATCTCTCTTTGCAAGTTAACATGAAGATGAGCATCGGGTTCATCCAGTAAGATAGTAGTAGGTTTATAACCATAAAAAAATGCCAACAAGGTTAAAGTTTGATGGAAACCGCTGCCAGCAGATATAATGTCGTAGGATTTGCCCCCCTGTTTATATTCGCAGATTATTTGGGTGTCCACTCCTCGTTCGTATTGAGGGTCTTTTAAATCAACGTTAAACCATTTTTTGACAACATTTTGAATTTCACTCCAATCCTTTCGATTTTCTTGCCAAACTCGCAGCAGCAAATTTCTTAATATACTTCCGGGCTGCGCTTTTCCCACTTGTTTTCGCAGCGGTCCGTCATCACGCCATTCTTCATTGGGTTCTAATCCCGAAAAAGGCGGAACGTAAGCAATAATAGGTAACAGAGAAGGGGAGTGATTTGACTCCCCTTCTAGTTTTCGGAAATGTTCCCATCCTTCCGAAGGAATTGCGTAGATAGTTTGAGGAGAACTATATCGTAGTCTAACCCCCAAAGAGCGTGGTTCTGGCCCGGAAGATTCCGCTATCCAAGTAACATCAATTTCAATGAGAATAAACTCTTGCTTTTTGGAACCATCTACTTTTGGATAGTGGCGCTCGGTCTTCTCTCGCCACAAAAGATTAAATTCCGGAACGGGAAGGGCTGTAAAGTTGGGAAGGACAACTTGTTTGCCGGTCTTTCCCCTCCGTTTTGCCCGCCGGAACTCCTCAATACAGAACTGCCAGATCGCTAAAGCCTGTAAAATGGTGCTTTTACCACTGTTATTCCGTCCAACTAAGAGAGCGAAGGGAACAAACTCGTAGGTTTGTTCCTTGATACTCTTGAAATTTCTCAGGGTTAGCTTGGTTATCATCGATCTGGTTAGGCTGTCGGCATCTTCATCTTAAATTATGCAAGTTAACATCGCTCACTTTCCCAGAACGAAAACGATCGCGCTTGTCGGTTCAGGGATTAGAGGGGAGTCGATCGCCTAGATTAGCACTCAAGCCCTAAGAGTGCTAAATTAACTATAAGGAGTCCTATCACAACAGCGATACTATGTCCAAAATCATTGCCTTCAAAGATGAATCCCGTCGCGCCCTAGAAAAAGGTGTCAATGCCTTGGCCGATGCGGTAAAAATCACCCTCGGTCCGAAAGGACGCAATGTCTTGTTAGAAAAGAAATATGGCGCCCCCCAGATCGTTAATGACGGCATCACCGTCGCCAAAGAAATCGAATTGTCCGATCCCCTCGAAAACACCGGGGCGAGATTAATTCAGGAAGTAGCGTCAAAAACCAAAGATTTAGCGGGAGATGGCACCACTACCGCCACCATCATCGCCCAAGCTTTAATTAAAGAAGGTCTCAAAAACGTTACCGCCGGGGCCAATCCCGTCGCCTTAAGACGCGGACTAGATAAAACCATCGCCTATCTGGTGGAAGAAATCGCCGCCGTCGCTAAACCGATCGCTGGAGATGCGATCGCTCAAGTGGCCACCGTTTCTTCCGGCAACGATGAAGAAGTGGGACAAATGATCGCCACCGCCATGGAAAAAGTCACCACCGATGGCGTAATCACCGTGGAAGAATCGAAATCCCTAACCACCGAATTAGAAGTAGTGGAAGGGATGCAAATCGATCGCGGTTATATCTCCCCCTATTTCATCACCGATCAAGAAAGACAGATCGTCGATTACGACAACCCCCTGATCCTGATTACCGATAAAAAAATCAGTGCGATCGCTGAATTAGTCCCCGTCCTCGAAGCCGTTGCCCGTCAAGGTCGTCCCCTATTAATTATCGCCGAAGATGTGGACGGCGAAGCCTTAGCCACTCTCGTGGTCAACAAGGCCCGGGGAGTCTTAAATGTCGTCGCCATCAAAGCCCCCAGTTTTGGGGAACGTCGCAAGGCGGTTTTACAAGATATTGCCATCCTCACCGGCGGTCGTCTGATTTCCGAAGAAGTGGGCTTAAGTCTTGACACGGTTAGCCTCGATCTGCTGGGGCAAGCGGCAAAAATCACTCTAGAAAAAGACAATACAATTATTGTCGCCTCCGGAGACAGCCGCAATAAAGCCGATGTGCAGAAACGTCTCGCCCAACTGAAAAAACAGTTAGAAGAAACCGATTCCGAATTCGATCAGGAAAAATTACAGGAACGCATCGCTAAATTAGCCGGCGGTGTGGCCGTGATTAAAGTCGGGGCAGCCACAGAAACCGAACTCAAGGATCGCAAACTCCGCATCGAAGATGCCCTCAATGCCACCAAAGCCGCCGTGGCAGAAGGTATCGTCCCGGGCGGTGGTACAACCTTGATTCATCTGGCTTCTAAGGTGAAGGCTTTCAAATCTTCTTTGACTAACGATGAGGAAAAAGTCGCCGCCGATATCGTCGCTAAAGCCCTAGAAGCCCCCCTGCGTCAGTTAGCCAACAACGCTGGTGTGGAAGGGGATGTGATCGTCGAAGGTGTGCGCGATACCGCTTTTAGCATCGGTTACAATGTCCTCACCGGCAAGTACGAAGACTTAATCGCCGCCGGAATTATCGATCCGGCTAAAGTAGTACGGTCAGCTGTTCAAAACGCCGCTTCTATCGCCGGTATGGTCTTAACTACGGAAGCCCTCGTGGTCGAAAAACCCGTTAAAGAAGCCGCAGCCCCCGATATGGGCGGCATGGGCGGCATGGGCGGCATGGGCGGCATGGGTGGCATGGGTGGCATGGGTATGATGTAATTCCTGATGCCGTCTGGCCCTTGAAAATAATCTCATGCAATTGAGCCAATCTGTCCCTTTTCTGGTTAACATCGGCCTTAGGGACAGGTTTTTTTTCCTCAACCACAGAGCAAGAATAATTTGAGTAGTTGCCATAACCCCCCCTATTTCTTTGAGTGCCATTTGGCTAGAGTCTTTATCTTGCCTACCTTTGAACCTCTTTGTCTCCCCTTGAGCTTCGCTGGTTTCTTTTCAGTGATCACTGTTCACTGATCACTGAAAAGTCTCCCCATCCCCCCTAACCCCAGATAACTGCATCTAAGTTACCGCCCCGAAACTCTACAATAAAGGCAGCAGCATCAATAAACAGTTAAAAAATCAACCGTGACCAAGACCCCTTCCCTCGAGGAAACTCATTACAATCAGGCTAAAGCTAGTTTACAACAGGCTTTAACATGGTATGCCAGTTTTCGCCGCCATTGGAATTATCCCCCCAATCCCCAACTTCAGGCCGCCGTTAAACAGGATTTGCAGTCCCTCAAATCGGCCTTAGATAAACTGGATGAAACGGTGATTCGGGTGGCGGCCTTCGGGTTAGTCAGTCGCGGTAAATCCTCGGTGGTAAACGCTTTAGTCGGTCAAAAAGTCCTGGCAACCGGACCCCTGCACGGGGTGACACGCTGGCCGCGATCGGTGCGTTGGACAGCAGCCACGGGTAAAATTCAGATAGAATTAATCGATACCCCCGGATTGGATGAGATTGAAGGGGAAGCACGGGCGAATATGGCCCGGGAAGTCGCTAAAAGTGCCGATTTGATTTTATTTATCGTAGCGGGGGATATTACCCGGACCGAATACGAGTCCTTGGCAGAATTGCGCCGGGCAAAAAAACCGCTCATTTTGGTGTTTAATAAGATTGACCTCTATCCGGAAGCTGATCGCCGCCAGATTTTTCAGCAGTTACAGAGATTAGGAACCAATCAGGCCGAAAAAACGTTAGAAGATTTGTTAACTAGCGATGAGATAGTTATGGTAGCCGCCGAACCGCAACCGATTCCCGTCCGGGTGGAATACCCCGATGGGCGCGTGGTGAGTGAGTGGGAAACCCCTCCCCCCCACATTGAGGAGCTGCAAGATAAACTCTTAACGATTTTAAATCGGGAAGGGCGATCGCTGCTGGCCTTAAATGCTTTAGTGCAAGGGCAAGAAGCGGAGGAAAATATCGCTAGAAAAACTCTGGAACTCCTGGACAGTCAAGCGGAGGAAATTATCTGGCAATACGCAAAATATAAGGCTTTAGCGATTGCGGCCAATCCGATCGCTATTTTAGACCTACTAGGGGCTTCAATCGTCGATTTGACTCTAGTTCGGGCTTTAGCTCGTTTGTACGGCTTGCCGATTACCAGTCACCAAGCCGGTCAACTCTGGCGGACTCTGCTTTTGAGTAGTGCGGGGTTGCTGGTGGGGGAAATCCTCGGCACTGTGATTATCGGTCTGGGCAAAACGGCAGCGGCAGCAGCGAGTATTTTTGAAAATCCCACCTCTTTAACCCTCTACGGTAGTACCGCTCTCCTACAGGGAGCAATTGCCGCTTATGGAACCTATATCATCGGGAAAGCCGCCAAAATCTATCTAGAACGCGGTTGTAGTTGGGGGGCATCCGGACCGAGTACAGTGATTAATCAAATTCTTGCTCAAGTTCATCCGCAAACTATCTTATATCGTTTACGTCTAGAACTAGAACAGTGATTTTCAAGGAAAAAGTAAAAAGGAAAAAAGGCAACAGTTATCAATTAAATATGGTTCTTCGTTACTTGACATGGTTTGATCGACTAAATTCTTATCTGGCAAGAGACTTAATTGATTAGTTCGTTCTAGCGCAAAAACAATTGACAAAAATCGCAGCAATGTCTTTTTCTATAAGGGTTTCATCCCTTATAACCCCATCCATCGCCTAACACGAACCACTGACTCCTGACTACTGACTCCTGATGACCGACTCCTAATTTGAGAAACTTAATTTTTGACGACGACAACTAGCTAGAAATATTGAGAGAAAATCATGTCTGCTGCCCATAAGTCCTATATTCCCGTTCCCGTTCCTGGCCAGAAAAGCCAAGCGACTCAACGTCGTCCCCAGTCGCGGGTAACTTCCCCCAACCCCACTACTAAACCAGTTACTCAATCCCCCCCGACTCCCACCGTCAAACCAGCGACTAAATCGGTGGCGAGAGTTCCCGTGGCCCCGACACAAAAACAAGTGGACTCGCGTCAATTACGTTCCCTTTGTCTCCTAGAAAGAATAGTGGCCGTGATTACTTTTTGTCTGTTGGGTTCGACTCTGGGAATATATGCTTGGACGGTATATATTCCCAAGGTTTGGGACAAAGAATTTGGTAAACTGGAAACACTGCAACGTCACGAGCGCCATCTTTTGGCCACCAATGAAACCCTTAAACATCAACTAGCTCAACAAGCAGAAAAACCCGAAACCGGATTAACTCATCCCCAACCCTTCCAAACTATCTTTTTAGAGCGTAAATCTGCTCCTAACCTGAAACCGGCCCTCGCTTCTCAACCCCAATCTACCGTCAATTCTCAACCAAGAAGTGCCTATTAATAGTTATCAGTTAGCAGTGGGTAAGTTAACAGTTATCAGATGTGAGTTTTTAACTGTGCAGTATTAAATAGAAGTTTCCTACTGTCTTTTTACTGATTACTGATTACTGTTTACTGATTACTGTTTACTGATTACTGTTCACTGCTCACTGCTCACTGAACTGAAATATGCTTCCCATGACTGACACAAAAAGACCCAGATTTAGAGGTAAAAAAACTCGATCGCCCTCCAGGAGTATCCGGGACAGAAAGTCCTATTTAAACGCCAAAAAACGGCAACAACAGTTAAAAAAATTGCCTGTGAGTAACGGGCGATTGGTGGCGGTGTGGTTGGTTTTAGTCATGGGTATTTTGGGTTTAGCTTGGCGATTGTACCAATTACAAATAGTACAAACACAGGAATTACAAAAAAGAGCCAGACAACAGCAAACTACCAGTATTAGACCCTATATTCCCCGGCGAGCGATCGTCGATAGTAATGGCAATGTTTTGGCGACCGATCGCTTGATTTATACTCTTTATGTACACCCAAAACTGTTTGCTATTCCGCCCGCAGAAGTGGCTGATAAATTAGCTCCTTTATTAAATATTCCTACTAATCAACTGATTCAAAGATTCAAAGAAAAAGAAACAGGAATTCGTTTAGCCAATCAATTAACCGAATCCGTGGCTAGGGGCTTAAAACAATTATCTCTTGACGGTGTAGAATTAGAGGAAAAGTACGCTCGTTATTATCCCCAAGACGATGTGGCAGCCGACGTGATTGGCTATGTAGATAAAGAACATCGTGGCCAGGCAGGATTAGAAAGAGGTTCCAGTCAGTTATTAGAAAGAGATCCCTTTTCTGTCAATACAAGACGTATGGGAGACGGGCGAATTTTACCAGCTTTTGTTCCCAATGGTATCTTTCAATTTGATGAATTACAGTTAGAAGTAACCCTCGATTTAAAACTACAAAGGGCGGCGCGGACAGCCCTGCGGGAACAGCTAAAGAAATTTAATGCTAAACGAGGGGCTGTCATCGTTATGGACTCCCTTGATGGTTCTCTTTTAGCCCTAGTTTGTGAACCAACTTTTAACCCCAATGAATACTATAAAGCCAATGTGGCTCTATTTAAAAATTGGACCGTAGCCGATCAGTACGAACCGGGGTCAACTTTTAAACCAATTATTATCGCCCTGGCCATGGAAGCAGGGGCAGTTCAAGCTAGTACAGTAGTCAATGATCCAGGGGCAATTACTGTCGGTCCCTGGACCATTAAAAATGCCTCTAAACAGGGTTATGGGGTGCTAGATATGGCCCGAGTCCTGCAAACCTCTAGTAACGTGGCCATGGTGCAAATTGCCCAAAAAATGAAGCGAGTTGATTTCTATAAAAGTTTATTAGGATTGGAAATAAATCAAAGGGTTGGTGTAGATTTACCCGGAGAAGTGGCAGGATATCTCAAACCCGAACCAGAATTTCTGGATAATCCCATTGAATCGGCCACCGCTTCCTTTGGTCAAGGTTTATCCCTAACTCCTTTAAAATTAGTACAATTGCACGGTGCGCTGGCCAATGGTGGCACCCTGGTAACTCCCCATCTGATCAAAGGATTAGCTGACGACCGCGGCCGTTTGCACTGGCAGCCCGATTATCCCAGCAAAAAAGTCTTTTCTCCCACCGTAGCCCGGCAAGTGGTGGAAATGATGGAAACTGTCGTCACCAAGGGGACGGGGGTGGCAGCCCAAATCCCCGGTTATCGCATCGGCGGCAAAACAGGAACCGCACAAAAAGCTAGTCCGACGGGGGGTTATCTGCCTAACGCTAAAATCACCAGTTTTGTCTCGATTTTACCGATCGAATCGCCCCGTTATGTGGTTTTGGTGGTGGTGGATGAACCCAAGGGGGCCAATACTTTTGGGTCCACTGTTGCCGCTCCTGTGGCAAAAACGGTGATGAATACGCTCATTTCCCTCAAAGGTATCCCCCCCACCGCCAAGGTCGTTCCGGCGGGTTCTCAGACCAATAAACCCCCTCGGCACGATTAATTGAAGTCTTGAGGAGAAAAGCGGCTAAATTGTCCGGTAACTTCCATTCTACATAGGGTTTGCTGAAAAAGTTTGTTGGTGGGGTTAGTAGCCGGTCGTCAGTAGCCGGTCGTCAGGAGTTTCAGGCTTTGTTGTCCTCTTTTTTTTGTACCAGTTTGTGTACTCAAAGAAGAATAATGCCAGGTTTTTGAAGGTTCCAATCCTATTTTCGCAGCATGAACATCGGATTTTAGCAGGTCAAAAGCCTTATTTTAAAAGGGTTTTACCATTATTCAGCCAGCCCTAAATATGGTAAGGTTACGGTAGCAGTACCACCCCACAACACGAGTCAAAATTATGCTAATTGCGTTGACGCTCCCCGCTCTAAAGAGCTATCCATTAGTCGGATCTTTCTTAACAAAAAGAGAAGAAACTTAAAAAAAGGGGAAACGATTGATAGGTATAGTTTTGAAAGAAGGAATTAAGGTGGAGGTGAGCAAAAAAATGGA
>SFAU01000161.1 GCA_007096045.1 Microcystis novacekii Mn_MB_F_20050700_S1
ATAACAGCAGGTTCGACTAATTCCTCGACAAATCTTCCCCAGCGAGTGGTTAAACTATCCACAGCACGACTGGTATTGGCTACTGTTTTCTCTAGTTTGGCTAAACGGCGATCGGCTTCGGCCTTGGCTTCGGCAGCCCGGCGATCGTATTCAGCAGCTCGGCGATCGGCTTCGGCCTTGGCTTCATCGGCCCGGCGATCGGCTTCAGCAGCCCGGCGATCATATTCTTGGCGTGATTGTTCAAACTTTTCGTTAGTTTTCTCAAAAAGTTTATAGATATCTTCGATGGTAATCGGTTGAGACATGGTTATTTGTTTTAATCTTTCTTATTTTCACTTCTTACTATAATTGTAAGTCTAGCTACTTAGAAACAATCTCAAGAAACCCCATGAATCAATATAACGCCTTAAAACAAGCCCTCAAGCCTCATTTCGGGTGGCACGGAGCCAGAATCTTAAAACTACGCCACTTGATGGCGTTTCTCATCAAGATGAAGTGTAACCTAATTTAGTATTGACGACAGACTCCCCAAAAGAAAAACTTCCTATCTCACCATTAAGATAACTGCTATATTAAAGCTTTCTACCTGTTTGTCGCCGGTGATGGCGTTGATGAACTAGGCGATAGCTAACAAAATAGGTGATCGTAGCAAATACCGTCGCTGATAGTAAGCAACCAAAAAACAGGGTCAAAAGAAATTGGCCGCCAGAACTAGCTAACTTTTCGGTGAAGCTTTGATTAGTTTGAAAAATGTCGCCCAGATTTGATCGCCCGCTTTGACCAAGAATAAACTCTCCTAATTTATAATTAAACAGGAAAATTGGCAGATCGGTCAAGGGATTGCTGATATAAGTACCGGCAGCAGCCGCGATCTTGTTGGCGCGAAATAGGGTGGCTAAAAAGATAGCGACGATGATTTGAAGGCCCATCCACGGGAAAAATCCCGAAAAAACTCCCAAGGCAAAACCCCTGGCAATTTCCCTAGGATGTCCCTGCAATCGCACCAAGCGAATATACCAATAGCGCAAAAATCGCAGTAAGCGATTACTCGAATATTTGCGGCTTTTTCTCGCTTTTAATGACCGTGAGCGCATATTTTCGGGCATAAATGCTGACAAAATTGATACCGACTTCAATTTTAGCAAGGAGTGATTAAGAGATGTTGAACACAGGGGATACGATCGCTGCCATCGCTACGGCGATTGTTCCGCAGCAGGGTAGTATCGGTATTGTTCGTCTGTCAGGTAGTCGGGCAGTGGCGATCGCTCGTAGGCTTTTTCATAGCCCCAATCGTCAAAAATGGCAAAGTCATCGTCTTCTCTACGGTTATATCCAGCATCCCCAAAGTCAAGCAATTATCGATGAAGCTTTGCTGTTGCTCATGTTAGCGCCCCGCTCTTTCACTCGCGAGGATGTGGTGGAATTTCACTGTCATGGCGGCATTATGCCCGTACAACAGGTGTTACAGTTATGTCTAGAAAATGGGGCGCGTTTGGCACAAGCGGGGGAATTTAGCCTGCGTGCCTTTCTTAACGGCAGAATTGACCTAACTCAAGCTGAAAGCGTCGTGGATATCGTTGGAGCGCGTTCTCCCCAAGCGGCACAATTTGCCCTCGCTGGTTTACAGGGGAAACTCGCTCAACCGATCCGCCATTTGCGCGCCACCTGTCTCGATATTTTGGCTGAAATTGAGGCCCGTATTGACTTTGAAGAGGATTTACCGCCCTTGGATCACGAGGCGGCTCTCAATAGCATAGAACAGGTTTTTTGTCAAGTAAATTTAATTTTGGCCACCGCCGAGCGGGGGGAATTGCTGCGTAGTGGTCTGAAAGTGGCGATCGTGGGACGGCCGAATGTGGGGAAATCCAGTTTGTTAAATGCTTGGAGTCGGAGCGATCGAGCGATTGTCACCGATTTACCTGGAACTACCCGCGATATCGTCGAATCACAGCTAGTTGTGGCGGGAATTCCCGTACAAGTCCTCGATACGGCAGGAATTCGCTCGGCCAGCGATCGAGTTGAACAAATTGGCGTGGAACGTTCCCGTCAAACGGCCCGGTCTGCTGATTTAGTTCTCTTAACCGTCTCCGCAGAGTCAGGATGGACTGAGGAGGACGAGGAAATTTATCGCTCTGTCAGCGATCGCCGATTAATTTTAGTGATTAATAAAATTGATTTAGCTAATCCCGAAACAGTAATTTACCCAGCAGAAATTGAGCGAGTTGTCAAGCTGTCTGCCGCTCAAAATCAAGGTATTGAAGACTTAGAAAAAAGTATTATTAATGCTGTCCAAAATCAAGAATTACAGGCGGCTAATTTGGATTTAGCCATTAATCAACGACAAGCGGCCGCTTTAACCAGGGCGAAAATTGCTTTGGAACAGGTCAAAAAAACAATTGACCAAGATTTACCTTTTGATTTTTGGTCGATCGATCTGCGTACTGCCATTCAAGCCTTAGGAGAAATCACCGGCGAAGAAGTGACCGAATCGGTACTTGATCGCATTTTTAGCCGTTTTTGTATTGGAAAGTAAGGGATTTAGGAGTGTGTTAAACTAGAAACTAGGTAATTCAAGGGCTTCGGGTTTAATCCGTTCGTATTTCTCTCCAAAATACATGGTGGGTTAGTCGCTGTTGGTCACACTTAGAACCACAATGGCTAGACGATGAAAAGAAAAAAGAAAACCCCGAAAGGTGTTTGTGCCGTCCAACTCGACAAGGATCGGTTACGGCTCTACTGGAGACACGAGGGGCGGAAATGCTTCCTCTATCTCGGCTTACCCGACTCCAAGATCAATCGAACCGTGGCCGAACAGAAAGCGAACCAGATCACGATCGATCTGGCCACGGGGAATTACGACTCGACACTTGAGAAATACCGCTTACAGCCGGGCGATCCCCGCGGCGATTCCTTGACCCTTAGCGAGCTATACCGTCGCTTTTGGGACTGGAAGAAAAAGACGGAAGCGATCACGACCGAGCGATCGGGGGAAAATTATCGATACGCCATTTTACTAATTCTCAAATACGCGGAAAACGACGATTTAACTGTCTCGCGAGTGTCCGCGGACTTCGTTCACGGTTTTCTCCAGTGGGCGAAAAAAGAGGTTTCCCACGGCACTCTCGTGACCTATCTCGTCTGTATTAAGGCGATCTGGAAACACGGGGAAATCTCGCCTAATCCGTGGGAAGGTGTGACGGTTAAACCCTACGGACTGAAACCGCCTAGCGAGGCTTTTTCACTTGAAGAGGTTCACCGGATAATAGAAGCATTCCAAAATCATCCTAAATATTCTTGTTACGCCGATTTCGTGCGGTTCCTTCTCTGTAGCGGGGTTCGGATCGGTGAGGCTTGCGGATTACGGTGGGAAAATGTCAGAGAGGATTGCGGTCAGATCTGGATCGGGGAATGTTTCACCCGAACGGGGACGCGACCGGTCAAAACGGGAAAAAGCCGAACGATCCGCCTATCCCCCGCGTTGACCGAACTTCTTTTAAGCCGTCGCGGGGAACGAACGAACGCGACGGGCTATGTTTTTCTATCTCATACGGGTAAGCCGATCACCCCGGAGTTTCGGCGTATCTGGCAACGGGTTTTAACCGAGATCGGGATACCCTATCGACGGCCTTATCTGTGCCGGAAAACTTTTGTCAGCCACGCTTTGAGTCAGGGGATGAACCCCGTCGATATTGCCAAGCTCGCGGGGCATGATGTCAATGTTTTGTATAAACATTACGCGGGTGTTGTCAACAAAAATCTAACTTTACCGGAGGTTTATTAAAGTGAACAAAGATTTACCAATGATGTGGGTTCCTCCTCTTCCTTATTTGGAAATTTCTATAAATGAAGAATTTTCCAGCATGACCGATCCGCTTCTATTAATCAATGTAGCTGAAACGAAAGGATTGATAAGTCGTTTCGATCTTGTGGAATGGTTGACACGCGTGTTGATAGTACATTGGGTTATTAAAAAAAGATTCAACACTCGTCACAAGATACCGCTTAAAAAGAAAGATGCTGATACATACGAATCGATGGGAAGACTTTACACTGATGTTTACAATGCTTGTGAGCGTCTTCATAGCTTCACTAATGGTAAATACAGAAATGCCGCTCATTGGTTTGGAATGATCCTTAAAGAACAAAGGGTAGAAGGATGGAATCTAGGCACTAAACGAGCAACACTAGATGGTATCAAGCGGGAAAATAGCTATCTTTCCCGTGGAGATGAGACGGAAGAAAGTCCGTTCGATCCGATAAAATTTCCTCACACCTACGAATTTTTTCGATTATTGATAACAATGTCGAATCGTAATGATGTTTTACGGAAAGAGGTTTTTGAACCGTTAAAAAAATCCCGTAAAGCTTGGGCTACCGATTATCGTAAAAATCCCGAAAATCAAATCGGTATTCATGAAAACGGCAGTGAGTACCGCCAGATGTCGGGCAGGGGATCGGGAAAACGGGAACTCAAGCCGCTATGTAATACCATTTTTCAAAAAGTATGTCATACTTGGTAAAGGTATAGTTTGTGTGGTAAAAAGGCAATGAGTGGAGTTCCTAATATTAATGTTGCTGAGTCAGTAGAAGACTTAAAATCCTTG
>SFAU01000162.1 GCA_007096045.1 Microcystis novacekii Mn_MB_F_20050700_S1
ACATGATTTTAGTGCATTAAAGAGGGCAAGAATGTATGCTCCTGTGGGTACACCCCTTGATGAAATTATTCGTACTTATTGTGTCGCCTAGTGTCTCGTTCTTATTTGAAATAACTATAACAACAGTTGTAACCCTTGCTGCCATTCGCCATCCCGCACCAGACGACTACCGAGAATGGTTTGGGTAGTGGGAAGCGCCTTCCAGATATCTTTTCGATCGTAATGTTCGGGACTAATCAGATCTAGGGCGGTTTTATAAGCTTCTAAAGCTCGTTGAAGATCGTCGGGATTTTTGTCGCGATCGTACCTTTGAGAAAGAGCTATTCCTAATCGGTATTGAGAGTCAATAAAATCTTGACAACCTGCGGGGGAGACTTCTAGAGCTTCTTGGAGTAGAGCGATCGCAGTATCGAGATCGCTGGGGTTATCCCGTTGCATCAAAGCTCCTGCCAAATACCCCTGATTCTCCGCCCATTGCACGGGAAATGCGGTGCGAGCAAACATTTGAGCGGCTTGATTGTGGAGATCGATCGCCCGTTCTAAATTGTCCTTCCGCTCTCCTAAAACTCGCTTGCGATAGGCATTGGCCAAATTATGCTGACTCATCGCCCAATCGACGGGGAAATCCTTGCGGGTTCTAACTTCTAAAGCTTGCCCGTACAGTTCGATCGCTTTCTCTAGATTTTCCGCCCGATCGCCCCGAATTCGAACGCTGTAAGTGCTGGCGAGGTTATTGAGGATTTGCGCCCAATTTTCGGGGGAATCCTTGCGGGTGTAAATTTTTAGGCTGAGATTATGAGCGGTAATACTTAATTCTAAATTTGTGGCTCGATCGCCTAACGGAAACTTGTCAATGGTAATAGCGAACCTCTCGAAAAGGCTGGCTATTTTTTCTCGCTCGTTTATTTATTTATCGGCGATTAAGCTTGTGAAGACTAAAGGTAAAGCGTCTAAAAGTAAATCATCTAATTTATTAATATTTGCTTTTAAAAATTGCTGTAGCTTCGTTTCATCTCTGGAATTTTTTCGATAAAAATCCCCAAAAGCAAGGAGAAAATCCTTAAATTTTCTTGTGGGAGTTGGCGACTGACCAAATCCTTTCGCTTTTTTCGACATCGTGGTATAAGTTAAAAATCCAGATTTGTTCCGCATGGTGGGCTGTAAATCGGGATACCCGATCGAGCTATCAATATTTTACCGCAAGGAAAAAGCACCAGGGATAAAATTGTACTTTCCCTAACCTGAAGTGATGTTTTTTCATCAAAAAAAAAACTCGATCGCATTTAAGCGATCAAGTCGAGAAAAAATAGACTAATTAGGGTTTGCTGAATAATGATAAAACCCTTTTAAAATAAGGCTTTTGACCTGTTAAAATCCGATGTTCATGCTGCGAAAATAGGATTAGGACCCTCAACAACCTTGCATTATCCTTCTTTTAGTACATAAACTGGTACAAAAAAGAGGGCAACAAAGCCTGAAACTCCTGACGACCGGCTACTAACCCCACCAACAAACTTTTTCAGCAAGCCCTAATTATGTAGATGGACTGATTTTAGAACGTTGGTAAAGAGTGTATCACCTACAAAAACAGCCTACAATATTACTAGGCGATCGAATATTCCCCGAAATTCAGATGAGTCAATCCCCCGTCACCGATTCCCTAGAAATTATCCTGACAAATATCACGGAAAAATTAGACTCTTTACAGAAAGATTTCACCGATCTAAAAGTAGATATGGCGGAGGTGAAAACCGAACTCAAAAGTATTGATAGGCGATTGGAAAAAGTAGAGGGAACACAGGACGCTTTAATTCAGGATGTCTCTGACCTTAAGGGAGCAAAATCGTTGATTATTCCCGTGGTGGTGGCAGTATTAACCAGTATTCTGACTCTGCTGCTGCGATCGATTCCAAATCCTTAAAAGCTTCCCCCCCTGCTCCCCCGACATCGGGGGGGTTAGGGTAGCTTGATTCATGAATCAAGCTACTATAAGGGTTGATTGATCAATCAACCTGCTATTACCCCTCGTTCCGACGACCTTTAACCCCCAGTAATCCCAATCCGAACAGGGACAACGCGGCGATCGCACTTGGTTCGGGAGTGCTGGCCACCGGACCGGTTATCTCGGTTGCGTTGATCTGGAAACTGTTAAAAACGCTACTGTTACCGAAAACCACTCCACTGTTATTGCTAACCCGGTTTCCTGATGACGTGGCGATGCCCGTCGGGGTTTTACTAGGATTAGAGCCTGTCCAGCTCATGGATCCACTGCTGCTGGTAACGTATAACCAGTATTTAGTACCGGCGGTAAACGTGAAGGGGGCAGTGGGAGTGAAGGTGTAGTTAAAGGGTCCCAATCCTTGAGGGGTGGGATTGCTGAAACTGGCGAGGACGGTACTGCCCGGATCGCTGCCCCCGACATCATTGCGGATCTGGACAAGGGGAATGTCTCCGGTTTCGTAATTGTTGAGTCGCAGGATGGCGTTGTCGAGGCTGTAATTGTTACCCGCGGGCAGGGTAAAGGCTAACGCTTTTATATTGTTAGGAGAAATGAGAGTCGCACTATTGTCATTATTTTGTGGGAGATTCCCGATCAGAACCGCCGCGCGGACAGGGTTTACCCCCCCCTCGTTAGTACAAGAGAACTGCTGATACCCGCTAACACCAAAGACACAGGTAAGGTTTTCATGATCTCCAAAAAAGGTAAGAAATGCTACTAGAACTATATTGCAGCGGTCTCTTCTTTTTGACCATTAATCAGTTATCGTTATCATTTACCGTCTGGTATGATATTTAATTCTATAGGGTGTTGACAAAATAGCTAAAAAGTGGTATCAAACATCGGGCGGTTTCTGGTCGTGCCAAGTGCGGTTCCTCTAGGGAGAGGGTAAAGAGCGAGAAAACGGGTTTCTCGGAGAAACCCGTTTTCTATTATTTCATCAAAAAAAACTCGATCGCATTTAAGCGATCGAGTCGAGAAAAAATAGACTAATTATTAATAGTCGAAATCTCCACCGCCGGCGGGAGCAGCGGGTTTTTCTTTTTCGGGTTTATCGACGACAATACACTCGGTAGTTAAAACCATACCGGCGATAGAAGCGGCATTTTGTAGGGCAGAACGAGTCACTTTAGCGGGGTCAACGATACCTGCCTCAAACATATCGGAGAACTCACCGGTAGCGGCATTATAACCGACATTAAAGGGCTTTTCTTTCACCCGTTCGGCAATAACTGCACCGTTTTGGCCGGCATTTTCAGCGATCCGTTTTAAGGGAGCAGCAATGGCGCGAGAAACGATTAAAGCACCGGTTAATTCTTCATGGTGTAGGGTTTCTTTGGCCCAGGTTTCCAATTGGGGAGCCAGGTGAGCTAAAGTAGTACCACCCCCGGGGACGATACCTTCTTCCACCGCTGCCTTAGTGGCGTTAATCGCGTCTTCTAAGCGCAATTTGCGGTCTTTCATTTCCGTTTCCGTAGCAGCCCCGACTTTAATCACTGCCACACCCCCAGCTAATTTAGCCAGACGTTCTAGCAGTTTTTCTTTATCGTAGGAAGAATCGGTTTCCTCGATTTGACGGCGAATTTGCTCACAACGGGTTTTCACTGCCACGTCGTTGCCTTCGGCGACGATGGTGGTAGTATCTTTGTTCATGGTGATACGACGGGCCGTACCTAAGCTGTCAATTTTGGTGGTTTCCAGTTTTAAACCCGCATCTTCGCTGATTACTTGACCACCGGTTAAGACGGCGATATCTTCTAACATCGCTTTTCTGCGATCGCCAAATCCGGGAGCTTTCACCGCAGTGACGTTAAGAACACCGCGCAGACGGTTAACCACTAGGGTTGCCAAAGCTTCTTTTTCAATGTCTTCGGCGATAATTACTAGGGGTTTACCTTGACGGGCCACTTGTTCGAGAATGGGAACTAAATCCTGCACTAAACCGATTTTTTTGTCGGTAATCAGAATAGCGGGATCCTCAAAAACGCATTCCATGCGTTCGGTGTCGGTGACAAAGTAGGGAGAGATATAACCTTTGTCAAAACGCATCCCTTCGGTGATTTCTAGTTCGGTGGTCATCGATTTCCCTTCTTCTAGGGAAATTACGCCTTCTTTACCGACTTTATCCATGGCGTTCGCTATCATTTCACCGACTTCATCATCGTTACCGGCAGAGATAGCTCCCACTTGTGCGATCGCTTTGGAATCTTCTACGGGTTTCGAGTGTTCGGCGATTTGACTGACGAGGAAATCGGCAGCTTTATCGATACCTTTTTTCAGAGAAATCGGGTTAGCACCAGCAGCGACGTTGCGTAAACCTTCTTTAACGATAGCGTGGGCGAGAACGGTGGCGGTAGTTGTACCATCACCCGCTACATCGTTGGTTTTTGAGGCGGCTTGGCGAATTAAAGCCACACCGGTGTTCTCGATATGGTCTTCCAGTTCGATTTCTTTAGCGATGGTGATGCCATCATTGACGATTTGGGGTGCGCCAAATTTCTTTTCGAGGACGACGTTACGACCTTTGGGACCGAGGGTGACGGCTACCGCTTCGGCCAGCAGATCCATGCCTTTTTCTAGGGCGCGACGAGCATCTTCGTTGTAGATAATAGATTTAGCCATAATGTATCGTTATTCGGGCAAAATAGGGGTTTTCAAGGGTAGATGATTAGGAAACGGCGGCGAGAATGTCTTTTTCGGAGAGGAGAACGTATTCTTCGCCACCAAGTTTGATATCGGTTCCAGCATATTTGGAGTAGAGAACTTTGTCACCCACACCCACTTCCACAGGGGTGCGGCTACCGTCATCGTTGCGTTTGCCAGCGCCGACGGCCACGACTTCCCCGATTTGGGGTTTTTCTTTAGCGGCATCGGGAAGGAAAATGCCACCGGCGGTTTTTTCTTCGCTGGGACTAACTTTGACGAAAACTCGATCGCCTAGGGGTTTAACAGTTGTTACGTTGATGCTGACTGCAGCCATGGAATATCCTCCGTTTGTCTTGTATTTGGGTAAGTGCTTTTTCCAGATTAGCACTCTTACCTTCCGAGTGCTAATTTAGCGAAATACAAGGCCCCCTGACAACTGCTCGATCGGTACGGGTTTCCGAACTATGGTGTTAAGTTAATGGCTAGGTTCTACTGAAAAAGTTTTTCCTCGGAGCAGGGTGTGGGGTTTTAATCATTTTCTGGGGGTCAATTACAGCCTTTATCAAAAACATGAAGTATAATGTTATCAATAGCTAAATGGCAGAAAAAATGAAATCCTATCCAGTAGAGTTCCGTCAGAAAATCCTCGACTGTTATTATAACGAACCCATCTCTCAAAGACAATTAGCGAAAAGATTCTGCGTCACCTTAAGTTTCGTACAAAAGCTTTTGAAGCAATTTCGAGAAACGGGAGATATTCGACCGAAGACTTATCGATGTGGTCGTCATTTAAAACTCACGCCAGAACAGATGAGCGTCTTCGGTCAGTTAATTGAGGAAAATAATGATGCGACTCTAGCCGAACTATCGGAACTATTCCTAGAAAAAACTGGTATATTGTTAAGTGTGGCGACAGTGGCAAGAACAGCCGAACGCTTGAGAATGACCCGCCAAAAAAACTCTAGACCCGACCGGAAAAGAGACAGAAAGAATACAAATATAACTCGTCCCCATTACCCCGATAATTCTAATTATGGAACAGAGAATAAGGGGGATGATAGCGGATGGTGATTTGAATTTACTGTAAACAGGGTAACTATAGCAAATCTATGCTAGAAGACATTTATCAAAAAATATTGGGCAATCAATATGAATTTTCTGAACAGAAACTGTTGAAAGATTACAACAAATTATCTGTAACAACGAAGCCACTAAAAAGTTAATTCAAAAACCCGTGTATGAATTTTCACTTGTTTGATGAATTAAATACAACGCTGTAATTATACAAACATAGAGGTCACAAAATGAACACAATAACACTTAAAAATCGTTTAATTGAAAAGAACTATAAATCAACTTAATTCGGTTATATCTTTTGTTGAACAGTTAGAAAATATGTCTGAAGAAGAACCAAAAATTCAACGACCACAAACAGATGAGGAAAGGATGGCTTTATCTGTGCAGGAACTCAAGCAGTGTTTGCTGACAATCCTATTACAGCAAAAACAAAAGAGTTGAGCGGCAACACTCAACTCCTCGGTTATCTATGCTTGATTCTAAGTAGGGAGGCACAATTATTTGTAGGATGGTTTAGGCGTTGGGTTTCATGCTTCAACCCAACCTACGTTCATCTTATATTTAATTCCACCCACCCACTTATAAAGAGTTATTGTGACTGCCAAAAACTTGCGCTTTTAGTGCATCAATTTCGGCTAATAACTCGCGACGATTTTCATCCTTGAGCAGATAGCGCCAGACAAACCAACCAGTGTAAACGATCCCAACTAATTGTAGGATAGGAGCAAGGAGGGGAATATCATCGATCGCATCTAAAACCGCTAGGGTAACTTTTACGGTGACAAAACTCGCTAAAATTGCTCCCAGAACGATTAAAGGTTTTTTGTATCCAGAGAAGAAACTACCGATATAATCGGGGACATTAGCCAGATAGGACATCACCGAATCCCAAACTGGTTCTACATATTCAGACCAAACCTGTTCGGTGCTGCTGCTGGGTTTGCTCAGAGACCCGGGTAAATCCGTTCTAATCGGATTTTGGGTTTCGGTCGGTTGCATTGATTCCATATTAACTGATCCTCATCATTAAGGTTAGACAGTGCGCGAATACGACCAACGGGGGTCAATTTTAACAGACTGAATAGACTAACTCGCTGTTGCCCATATTATCGGATAATTGCGATAGTAGGCGGAAAGTTTCGCAACAACTATTAAGAATCAAGGATTTAGCTTCTCAATGTTATAGTCAGTCTGACCGCAATTCTCCATTCTAACAGCAGGTAGCGATCGGAGTTGTGGGATTAGGGGGGGGGTCAGTGATCAGTGGGGAGATAGGGAGAAAAAAGTTGGTGGGTTACGGCGAATACTCAATTTTTAGTCAGAGTATAACTTATTTTCGCCTAACCCACCCTACAGATGATTACCTATTCGTGGATAAGTTGGATATGTGCGGTGCGAGGATCGATGATTTTCTGACCTAAACCCGAAAATTTGACCGCTAGATTCATTTTTTTACCCGCACCGAGGATATGGGTCACTTCTCCTTCTCCAAAAGTAGAGTGTAACACTCGATCGCCTACGCTCCATTTTCTTTGACCAGAGGCGGTTGTTTGAATGGGAACCACTTTTGGGGTCTTTTTCGGTTTCAGGTTGCTTGTGAGCAATTCTGGGGGCAATTCCTGCAAAAATTGGGAAGCTACCTTCATCTCTTTATTCCCCCAGACGTATCTTTCTTTTGCGTAGGTTAAAAATAATTGTTCCTTGGCCCGAGTCACTCCCACATAACACAAACGGCGTTCTTCCTCAAGGGCAATGGGATCGTTTAAACTACGATTATGGGGAAAAATGCCCTGTTCTAAACCGACTAAAAAGACGATAGGAAACTCTAAACCTTTGGCCGAATGAAGAGTCATTAAGGATACTTTTTCTTGACCTTCCTGAAGATTATCTAAATCCGAGGCTAAACTCGCACTAGCGAGAAATTCCCGGAGATTGGTTTCTTCGTTTTCCTCTTGAAATTGTACCACGGCACTATACAATTCTTGAATATTCTCGATCCGGGTATCAGCTTCCTCGGTTCCCTGCTGTTTTAATTCATCAATATATCCCGAATCTTCCATGATTTGGTCTAGGATTTCACTAGCGGATAAATCGGTGATTTTTTCTTGCAGATTTTGGATAATTTTAGCTAACTTATTGATGCTTTTAGTTGCACGACCAGCGAGAGTATTAACGGAAGTTTCATCGCTGATAATTTCCCATAAAGGTACTCCTAATTCTTGGGCAGCTTTGAGCAAATTATCGATTGTGGTTTTACCAATACCGCGCCGGGGAGTGTTAATAATTCTCAGTAAACTAACGGTATCAGCAGGATTGGCAATCACTCGTAAATAGGCGATCGCATCTTTAATCTCCTGTCGATCATAGAATTTAAATCCCCCGACAATATTATAGGGGATATTATTGCGAATTAACCCATCTTCAAAGGGACGAGATTGGGCATTAATTCGGTAGAGGATAGCAAAACTACCCCAATTTAATTCGGGGTTTTCTTGGGTAAATTCTCGAATTTTATCAAGAACAAAAGACGCTTCTTCCTGTTCATCTCTGGCTTTAAAAACATAAATACTATCGCCTCCTTCTCTAGTGGGGACAAGGACTTTATCAATTCTTTGACTATTATTTTCAATTAATTTATTAGCCGCTTGTAGAATATTCTCCCGTGAACGATAGTTTTCCTGTAGTTTCACCATCGTGCGAGTATCATCATCGGGTAAACCATCGCCAAAGTCCGCTTGAAAATTGAGCAGAATAGTAAAATCCGCCATCCGAAAACTATAGATAGATTGGTCAGCATCACCCACCACAAAAATCGATCTATCCGTCCAATTCCACTCACTTTTTTTCGTTTCACCATTGGTCGATAAAAGCCGAATTAACTCGTACTGAATCTGGTTAGTATCTTGGTATTCATCGACTAAAATATGCTTAAATTGCGTGTGCCAATAACCGAGAATAGATTCATTTTGCTGAAAAAGACGGACTGGAACCAGTATCAAATCATCAAAATCTAGGGCATTATTTTGAGCCAATTGCATCTGATAAGCCTGATAAACCTCAGAAATAACCTTTCCCCGAAAATGAGGGTTTTCTCTGGCGTAATCCCTGGGAGTTAAACCTAAATTTTTGGCATTACTAATCGCATAACGTAGATTGCGAGCATCAAATTTTTTATCGTCTAAATTCATCTGTTTAGTGACGATATTTTTCACTAAACTCTGGGCATCAGATTCGTCCATAATTGAGAAATTCCTTTGCCAACTATGACCATATTCATCTTGATATTTATTAATGTCATAGCGCAAAATCCGACCACAAAGACTGTGAAAAGTCCCAATCCAGAGTTTTTTAGTATAATTGCGATAAACTTGAGAAAAGAGTTTTTTCTGTTCGTATTCTGCCAAAAGTTCTAATCTTTGACCGTATTTTTCCTGTGCTTGCTGTTGAGCAAAAGTTTTTTCAATTCTAGTTTTCATTTCCCGGGCCGCCTTATTGGTAAAAGTGACCGCGAGAATATTTTCTGGATCGACCTTGTGATGACGGATCAAATGGGCGATACGATAGGTTAAAGCGCTGGTTTTTCCCGATCCTGCTCCAGCAACCACCAACAAGGGGCCGCAAAAATGCTCCACAGCAAGGCGCTGAGAAGGATTGAGTTGTTCTAAATAATCGGCTGTGACTGTCATAATCATTCCATATAGATCTGCGACCTCTATTATTCAGGCTACATCATCGAGACAGGGATCAGGCATTAGTCAACCCCTTCAAGAGATAAAAATTTTTTTGGCTAGTTTGTTTCAAATCGTTCAAGATTCTAAGTTGTCCTCTACAATGGAATTAGCGGAGACGAAAGTTTCCGTTCACTCCTCACACCACACTCCGTCCGGACAATGTTCGGGCGGTTTCTTATTGAAAATACTCGATCTCTACAAATTCCCTGTTACACTGTATGATCAAAGATTTCTTGGAATCTTTTTGCGTTCAAATGTACTACCATGTGAGGGACATCACTTGTCTAAACGTTATTTATTCACCTCCGAATCGGTGACAGAGGGACATCCCGATAAAATTTGTGACCAGATTTCTGATACTATTCTCGATGCTCTGTTATCCCAAGATGACCACAGTCGTGTAGCGGCTGAAGTGGTTGTCAATACAGGGTTAGTCTTGATTACCGGTGAAATCACCTCGAAAGCACAGGTTCATTTCGTCGATTTAGTTCGCAAGAAAATCGCTGAAATCGGCTATATCAACGCCGATAACGGCTTTTCCTCGAATAGTTGCACGGTTTTAGTCGCTTTAGACGAACAATCTCCCGATATTTCCCAGGGTGTCACGGCTGCTCAGGAAAATCGCGAACTTCTCAGCAATGATGAACTCGATAAAATTGGTGCGGGAGACCAGGGTATTGTCTTCGGTTTCGCTTGCAATGAAACCCCCGAATTTATGCCCTTACCGATTAGTTTAGCCCACCGCATCGCTCGCCGTCTAGCGGCAGTCAGAAAAACGGGTGAACTGTCCTATCTGCGTCCCGACGGTAAAACGCAAGTATCGGTCATTTATGAAAATGGTCGTCCCGTGGGTATCGATACTATCCTTGTTTCTACCCAACACGATGCTACTATCGGCGATATCACTGATAATGATCTCGTCCAACAAAAGATTAAAAGTGATCTCTGGAAAGCGGTAGTAGAGCCAGTTTTCAGCGATTTAGAGATTAAACCCGATGCCAATACCCGTTATCTGGTTAATCCCACCGGCAAATTCGTCATTGGTGGACCCCAAGGCGACGCAGGATTAACGGGACGGAAAATTATCGTCGATACCTACGGTGGCTATTCTCGTCACGGTGGCGGTGCTTTTTCTGGTAAGGATCCTACCAAAGTTGATCGCTCCGCGGCCTATGCTTGCCGTTATGTGGCCAAAAATATCGTCGCTGCTGGTTTGGCCGATAAGTGCGAGATTCAAGTGGGTTATGCGATTGGGGTAGCTCGTCCAGTGAGTGTCTTCGTGGAAACCTTTGGCACCAGCAAAGTCGCCGATGATGTGATTCTGGACTTAATCAATAAATACTTTGAACTCCGTCCGGCCGGCATTATCCAAACCTTTAACCTGCGCGGTTTACCCAGTGAAAGAGGCGAGCGTTTTTACCAAGATGTGGCCGCTTATGGTCATTTTGGCCGCAATGATCTCGATTTACCCTGGGAAAAGACCGATAAAGCCGCTATCCTCAAAGAAGCTTTGACTTCTGCGGTAGTATAGGGTTAGAAATTAACTGCAATTTTTGATTGAGGAGTAGAGTTTCAGGCTCTATTCCTATACACAGAAAACGGGTTTCTCCGAGAAACCCGTTTTCTACTCATGCACTCATGCAAAACGGAGAATAAATAATCAGTTTTTAATAACCGGATTTAGTATCAGGAGATTATTTTTATTTATTCTCCTCATTCCCCCCCGCAACGCGCACGAAGTGGTCTCCCCACTTCCCCATCTCCCCACACCCCACACCCCACACCCCACACCCCACACCCCACTTCCGGTGCAGTTAATCACTCGCTGCAGGATCGCAGAATCCAACCTAATAAGACTCCGATGCCACCAAAGCGGACAATTTGCCAAAAAACTTCCCCCAGCAGTCCGCGACGGATTCCTTCCCAGAATAGGCGCTTTAATTCCCCTTCTTTGAGTAAATTGCTTTCTAAAATTACCTCTAATTCTTGAATCTGTTCGCGAATTTGTGCCAATTCCTTTTCTAGTTCAGGTAGGGGATTTTCCCGCCATTGGGGTTCTATTTGGCTAAATTGTGCCTCTAGGTCTTTTTTTTGCTGTTCTGCTTCGTTGATCTGTCGATAACGGTCTTTTAGTGTTGCGATCGCCGCTTCGACTTCTTCAATTGCTTGGGTAAATTCTGCCGATTCATCGTTAGGGTACGGGTTTTCTTCTAAGGACATGGACTCGATCCGATTGCCTGCGTCTAAACTATAGTTATAGACGATTTTACGGTTTTACGAAACCTTTTGATTATGATTCCATCCCCTGTCTCTTCCTCATCTCAGACTATTGATGATCTATCTACCTTGGAATTGGCGCGGATTTTGGCGGAACGTTTAGCGATCGCACCGATTGACTGGCATCGTCTGAAAGCCAATCGTAATGCTCGGGCCGCTGAACAATTGGGGACGGCTTTGGTGTTTTTATTAGATAATCAGCCAGAAGAAGCACTTCCTCGGCTACAACAGGCTACAGGCTGGCTCGATCGCTCAATTTCTGCTCCTCCCTGTCCTTCTCACGGTCATGGTCATTAGGTGAACCAGCGTTCCTGTTTAATTTGTTTACAAAGTTTCAGTTGAGTTCCTTTTTGATTCCAGTGAACTTGGTCGAAGATTTGATATAATATACACAGTCCTCGGCCATTTTCCGCTTCTTCGGGGGGAAAATTGGGACAATCGCAACTACAGCCATGATGGTGACAACGGGGGGTAAATCCACAACCTTCGTCGGTAATTACCCAAGAATACTCGTCTTTACTGCTGGAAAAGTGAACGACCACGGTTTTGCCCGGATCGAGATGATTGCCGTGTTTAGCGGCATTAACTAAAGCTTCTTGCAATCCTAATCTAATTTCTGGTTCTAATTCTTCGGGAATACTAGCGGTCAATAAATCTAAAATCGGACAAAGATACAAGGTGGAAGCGAAACTCATGGTGTTCCAACTTCGTTTGCTTGTGGGCAGTGAAATAGCAATCACGCGCTTTACCTCTAGCTTTTATTCAATGACTGTTCTCTTACAGAAAGATTAAGGTCTCTTAACCGTCTATCTATAGCGTTTCCTAAGCTAGTGAGGTACACATATTTTTCTTCCCTTTTGCCTTTTGCCTCTTGCCTAAAACCCATAACTTTTGTACCTCAGCAGACTGAAAAACGCTATAGATGATTGCCATACCTAATGAGTCATATTTTATCCCTTTTGTGCATCTGAGATGGACTAGATATTTTTTTGATTGATCTACAAACCAATCGAGAATCAAGGCCACTTTCAGTGGGTAATTAATCAAAAAAGTAGTTGACTGGAACGGGTCTTAATATGCTATTATCCCTAACCATTGACTTTTCAGCTATAAACTGCTAAGGTTTCGGGTTCTTCCTCCCCCTTCATCCTACCATATTCGCTGTTTTTTGTCTAAGAAAAGCAGCGCATTCGACGTGGGGAGTTTGGGGAAAGAAATCGGCCGTTTGCACTTCTAGCAGTTGATAATCGCCTGTTTGACAGAGATATTGCAAGTCTCTGGCTAAAGTTGCACTTTGACAACTGATATAAACAATGCGTTGACTTTGCAGCTGTAACAGACGATCAAGGACGGATCGATCGCAACCTTTGCGGGGTGGATCGAGTAGAATAATGTCGGGTTTAACTGTCAGTTGCGGTAAAGTTTTTTCTACTGCCCCCAAAATAAAGGTTGTGTTGGTAATATCATTTAATTGGGCGTTAATCTTGGCTCGATCGAGGGAAAAGCTATAGGATTCTAGTCCAATCACCTCTTTAACCCGTTTAGCGAGGGGTAAAGTAAAAGTACCGATACCACAGTAGGCATCAATAAGAATTTCTTCACCTTTAAGCTCTAATTTCTGGCAAATAAGCGCAAATAAGGCTTCAGCAGCCTCTGTATTAACCTGAAAAAAGGTATCGGCAGCCAATTGATAGGTTAATCCGGCGAACTTTTCGGTAATATAGTCCCTTCCAGCGATAGTTGTGGTCTGAGTGCCAAAAATAGCATTACCTCGATCGGGGTTATAATTGACGGTTACACCGACTAAATTGCCGTATTTTGCCAGCCATTGCCGCGCCTGGGTCTCAATTCCCTGTAAATTATTATCGGTACTAATCAGGGTTAATAAAATTTCTCCCGTGTGCCGGCCAATTCTCAGGGATAAATGGCGTAATTGTCCTTGATGGGTCTTTTCATCGTAAATTGACCAGCCTTGCTCCTGAATATCCTGTTTTATCTCTGCTAGAAACGGATTTAAAGCCTGATCTTGAATCGGACATTGATTGAGATTAATCAGATGATGGCTGCCGCGACGATAATAACCTGCTTGCACATTGCCGGTGGGGGAAAATCCGAGGGGATAGGTAGCTTTATTGCGATAAGCGAGGGTAGAATTACCGGTGAGGGGAGGATAAACCAAAGGATCGGTAAAACCGCCAATTCTGGTTAATACCTCTTGTACTTGCTCTTTTTTGACCAGGCGCTGAAATTGATCCTCGATGTGTTGCCATTGACAGCCACCACATTTATCGGCGACAATGCAGCGGGGACGGATACGATGGGGAGAAGCTTGTAGAATAGTTTGTAGTTTTCCGATCGCATGACTTTTTTTGATATAGGTGATGCGAGTTTGAATGCGATCGCCAATGACCGTATCTGGCACAAAAATCACTTGTCCTCGGTATTTTCCCACACCTTCGCCCGTATGGTTGAGGTCGGTAATCTCGATCTCGATTAAATCACCTTGTTGCATAGTTAAGGAAACCAGTTTTCATCCAGGGTTTCTGCTGGGGTAATAATGACTTCTATGGGAATTTCTTGCTTGCTCAATTTCGAGACTATTTGCCTAGCTTTTCCATAACAAGAATCGAAAATTTCGAGGAGATAAGGTTTTAAGCTAGGACTGTCTTCCAGCAGATCGGCAATTTGAACTCGAAAATTAATAATTTCCGCTTCCCACTTATTAGCATTATACTCTCTTTCCGTCTGCCAATAAATTAACTTGAGCAGATGAGCTAATAGTTGAATTAACAAACTTTTGAGAGCGTGTCGATTATTTTTTCCCATACTTGCTAATTCCTCGATCAGATTAGTCCAGTCAACCGAGGCAAAATCCTCCTGTCGTAATTGGTTAACGGTTGTCTCGATCCATAGCTGAAAATCTTGATCGTATAAGCTGATCTTCGAGATCGGTATTTGAGCGGTCATAGGAGGTAAACAGTAAAAATAACCCAACTCTATTCTACAATCAAAAATTAATTTTTCTAAAATCCTAGATCAGCTTTGGCAATTTTGGCCGCCGCTAATACTTCCTCATCGGGTAATTCTCGCCAGTCGGTCGCACCTATTTCAGCATAGAATTTTTGATCGTAGGCCCGAGTACGAATTACCACCGGCATAGGGACCGCATGACCTAAAACTAAAGCTTGTTGTTTTGAGTCTAATTTCGCTAAAACTGATCGCAAACTTCCCCCTCCAGAAACGCCAGTAAATATAGCTTCGATGTCCTTTTCATCGTTTAATAAACAGGTGATTCTCGTCCCTACCTGAGACATGACTTCGTTATCAATTCCTGAAGGTCTTTGATCGACAATTAAGAGAGTAACAAAGTATTTTCGCATCTCCCTGGCGATAGTTCCAAAGATAGTTTGATGTACCACAGCAGAATCTAAAAATCGATGAGCTTCTTCAATGGTAATCACTAACTGTTGCGGCCGATCAACGGGGTTTTTAGTTTGTAAAAAATATTCAGCTTTTTTAACATAATTAGCATGAATCCGACGGGTGATCATATTGGTGGCTAACATATAGGAAAGCATATTACTTTGGGAGCCAAATTCGATGACAACGTGCTTACCTGCATCTAAAGCTTGTAAAACCTGATCGATATAATTGTGGGGACAAACACTTTTTAAATATTTCAAACTATCTAGACGCATTAATTTTCTCTGGAGGGACATAATTGATCCCGCATGACCCTGTTTTTCCGTACAGAAGATTTTAATGTCCTCGTTACTCATATTTAATAACTGAACGATCCAAGATTCCCCATACTCGTTATAGAGAATATTGGCATTATCTAAACTAGCTTCCGAGATACCTAATTCCCGACCGATTAAACGAATATCTTCGATTTCAATTTGATTATAACTTAAGAATAATTCCTGCGCTCCTCGTACTCCCCGGCGTTTGGTAGAATCGGGATCGAGGGTATAAATTTCTACTTGTCCGGGGAATAATTGACATAATCCTTTCACCGTAGAAACCTCCTTCCCCTCTTTCATCGCTTCCCAACCGTATTCCGAGTGCATATCAAACATGAGGTTAACCCCTGCTTGTTTGCGAATAATGCCCGAAATTAGTAATCTAGTTAAAAAGGATTTTCCCGTCCCGGATTTGCCAAAAACACCGTTACTACGTTCGACAAAGCGATCGAGATTAATACATATTGGCACGTCCATGTCAAGGGGTTGACCAATAGCAAAATTCTTTCTGGTGGGATCATCTTCCCAACCGAAAACCATGCGAAAATCCTGCTCACAAGCTTCATAAACTTGGCTAAAATGCGCGGGAATAGTTTTAACTGGCAGTAATTCTAAATCGGCGCTAGTTTGGGGTTGAAAAGAGCCTAAAGAAGTGTCAGAAACTGCGGGAGAATTACCTCCAGTCGGGGTGAACATGAGCATAGGAGATAGGTCAATAGTACCATAAGTGCCGCTACCCGCTAAAACATCGCGCATAAAACTATCATCGGGATGGGGAGGATTCGCGATAATCCGGGGACTGGAGTTACCCAGGGAGACATCGGTGAGGAGACAGAAAAAACGCGAGCGAGTGCCTTGCACCACTAAAAATTTACCGACGCGCATATCTTCCACGGAAATATCTGGATAAAGACGGATTTCTAAACCTTCACTCAGGGAACCTTGAATAACCGATCCGAGGGGCTGTTCACTCATGCTAACCTTGATTTGTGGCGATATATCTCCCTATTCTGTCACTTTTCCGTTAATCAGTGCAAACTTGATCGGGTACAGTCATCAGTGATCAGTGATCAGTAAACAGTAATCAGTGAACTTAAAACTCAAAACTAATAACTAATAACTAATAACTGATAACTGATAACTGATAACTGATAACTGATAACTGATAAA
>SFAU01000163.1 GCA_007096045.1 Microcystis novacekii Mn_MB_F_20050700_S1
TTCGCAGGCAGGCACGGATTCCCATTCTATAAGAAATTATCCGTCAAGTACTGGGGTTTTGTCAAGCTTTTTTGGAAAAAAAATTTAACCGATACTCAAGGGGAGAAAATTGTCGGCAGAAATATTATTTAATCCCCCCCGTGAGTCGGTATTTTTCAGCTTGGCATTAACGCTTTAGTTGCCGAGGCACCAAAGCGATTTAATTGCCGATTAATTTGCCATCCGAGGAGGGTTAAACCCAACCACTGACTGAAGATTGCCAAAGCGAAAGAGGGAACTGTAGCGTATTTAGTAGCGGCAATGGGAAGAAAAGTAAAAAACCATAACAGCGGAGATTGACTGGGATTAACTCCCAAGACAGCGAAACAGAGAAAGGGGAAAATAATCAAAATGCCGATGCTAGTGGCTGCCAGCAAAGCGCGTTTATTTGTGCTACCTAACATCAATAACTGGGCGATAGCAGCATAGACTAAAATCATGTTCATTGCCAAGAGAAACCCGGCTGTAGTGGCTAGTTTATATTGATGGAGAGGGGCGATAAAAATAGCGGGAAGGATGAATAAAATGGCAATGGCGACGTTAACAGCCATGGCTAGGGTAGAAGGACTTTTTTCGCCAAAGATTAAAGCTTTCGCCAGACTAATGCCCGTTTTTCCTTCCAGATGACGATAGCGCGCCCAATCTTGGAGAGTTTGACGATTGGGAGTTAAAGCGATGAGGAGTAGTAAGCCAAAAATCGCCACAAAAACGCTAAGAATCGCAAAATTATCGAAAAGATAGCTCGGTTCCAGAGTTTGGAAGACAAAACCTAGGCTAATGGCGCTAAAACAGCCCATCATCCAGTAACTTTGGGGTTTACTAACAAGAGTAGCGAGGGGATTATGGAAGCGACGCTGGATAATTCTGGTTAAACCGTAGGTGCAGAGGGCAAAATTGAGCAAAATTAAACTAATACCCATTATCACCGATTGCCAGGGAGATTGACCGTACCAACGCAGCTCGAAGATTTGTGAGATTCCTAGATAACGTACCGCATCGGGGGGGAGAAAGGTAGATTTAACTAGATAGGGAAGGACAAAACTAGGATTAAAGAGAATTAACCAATCAAAGGGGGTACGGGAACCGCCATAGCCCGATAAAGTAAAAATACTGCTATAAAACACAAAGATTAAGACTGTTGCGCTGCCTAACCAGGGTTGAAATCCCCCTAACCATGGCGTGGCTAAAGCGAAACTAAGAGCGGCATGATAGAAAAAGGCACAACTAGCGATTAGAACCCCGTAGAAGGCTAAAATTAACGACAAGGGAATACCTGCTAATAAACCCGCCCCCAAGTGAAAAGGTAAAGCGAGAAGACAGACGAGATAGAGGAGAATGGGAACCCCGAAAATTTTGCCGATAAAAATCGTTTTGGCGGGTTGGGGACTCAGACGGATAAAATTAAGTGTACCCCGGCTTTCTTCCCCGGAAAGATCGGCGATTAATTGATAGGTTCCCACCACTAAAAGAGCGAAAATGCTGGTAATACTCAGAAAAGTGAAGATATCTAACCACCATAACCGGGAGATAATCATCCATTGACCATTTAAGTCTTGGATACAGTATTTAAGCTCATCATAGGGAGCATAATCGTTGTTATTGGGGGGATTAGCGGTACAGTAACGACTAAATCCCGTCCCTACCGGCAGCAGATTTTGATAGTACAAATAAACTAATAATTGACCAACGAGGGAGATAATCGAGGCGATCGAGATATTTTTCGGGGTTAATCTTCCTTGCCATTCTCGCATAATTTGCGGGTTGGTTTCCGTAAGGCGATCGATTATTGTCAGTATCATATTTTTGTCCTCTCTACAGCCGTCAACAGGAGCTAATCCTAGATTAACCCAGTAACTTCTCGATCGGTTTGGGGGGGGAAGAAATCCTAACAATGGATTTTAGGTTCGATCCCCCCTGCCCCCCTTGATAAGGGGGGTTGATTCATAGTAGGGTTGATTCATGAATCAACCCTACCTTGATAAGGCGGGTGTCTGATAATTTTTAACGACTACCTACTTAAAATCTGAGTTCGGGAATCAAAAAGGGAAAAGTGCCAGACCCGGGAGCTTCTGTTTTACACTAGAATTTGGCCGCCTGAATCTAGATCTATGCCCACTGTCACCCTCAATTTTCCCCTGACTGCCGTTGTCGGCCAAGAAGCGATTAAATTAGCCCTACTGTTAGCTGCCGTGGATCCCGCCCTCGGGGGTGTGGTGATTGCCGGTCGTCGGGGAACCGCCAAATCAGTCATGGCCCGAGCGATACATTCTCTATTGCCACCGATCGAAATTATCGCGGGTAATGTCTTTAATTGCGATCCCAACAATCCCGACGAATGGGACGATCGCACTAAAGAAGAATATAGCAGTGGAGAAGTCCCCACGGAAGTTATCCGGGCCCCTTTTGTGCAGATTCCCCTAGGAGTCACCGAGGATCGTTTATTGGGTTCCGTCGATGTGGAAGAATCAGTAAAACGAGGGGAACCAGTCTTTCAACCCGGTTTATTAGCCAGCGCCCATCGGGGGATTCTCTACGTTGATGAAATTAATCTACTGGATGACCAAATTGCTAACCAATTACTAACAGTTTTAAGCGAAGGACGTAACCAAATTGAACGAGAAGGCATCAGTTTTCAACATCCCTGTAAACCAATCCTGATCGCTACTTATAACCCCGAAGAAGGGGATTTACGAACCCATTTATTAGATAGAATTGCCATTGCTCTTTCCGCCGATGGTGTCCTCAGTTTAGACCAACGAGTCACCGCCGTCAATCAGGCGATCGAGTATGCTGTTTCTCCCAGCGCTTTTATCGCCCAATATGCCCAAGAAATCGATGATCTAAAAACCGAAATTATCCTAGCGAGAGAATGGTTAAAAGAGGTAAAAATTAAACCCGAACAAATTAGTTATCTAGTGGAGGAAGCGTTGCGCGGTAAGGTGGAAGGTCATCGCGCCGAGATTTTTGCCGTGAGAGTAGCCAAGGCGGCCGCTGCTTTAGAAGGGAGAGATTTAGTCAGTGCCGATGACTTAAAAAGAGCCGTCGAATTAGTTATTGTACCTCGATCGCTGATTACGCCGCCACCCCCAGAACAGGAACAACAACAACCACCGCCACCACCGCCACCACCGGAACCGCCCCAAGACGAAAACCAGCAGGAACAGGAAGAAAAAGAGGAGGAGAAAGAGGAGGAAAAAGAGCCAGAACAGCCCGATAATCTGCCGGAAGAATTTGTTTTCGACCCGGAAGGGGTTTTACTGGATCCCAGTGTGCTGTATTTCGCCCAAATGGCCCAGCGTCAGGGGAAATCGGGGGCGCGTAACCTGATTTTCTCCGAGGATAGAGGACGTTATATTAAGCCAATGTTACCCCGGGGCAAGGTAAAAAGAGTCGCCGTCGATGCCACTCTCCGGGCGGCCGCGCCCTATCAAAAAGCCCGTCGCTTGAGGAATCCCGAACGTCATGTGATTATAGAAGAAGGGGATCTGCGCTCAAAACGGTTGGCGCGCAAGGCCGGTTCTTTAATTGTCTTTGTCGTTGATGCCTCCGGTTCCATGGCCCTGAATCGGATGCAGTCGGCCAAAGGTGCGGTTATGCGTCTGTTAACGGAAGCTTACGAAAATCGCGACCAGATTGCCCTGATTCCTTTCCGGGGTGAGCGAGCAGATGTACTATTGCCGCCGACCAAATCGATTACCCTAGCGAAAAAACGTCTAGAAACTCTGCCCTGTGGCGGCGGTTCCCCCTTAGCTCACGGTTTAACCCAAGCGGTTCATGTGGGGATGAATGCCCGTTTATCGGGGGATATCGGTCAAGTGGTGGTTGTGGCGATTACCGACGGGAGAAGTAATATTCCTTTGGCGAAATCTTTAGGCGAACCGATTCCAGAGGGGGAAAAGCCCGATATTAAGGCAGAACTGCTCGATATTGCCGCTAAAATTCGCTCTTTAGGCATTAAACTGCTGGTTATCGATACGGAGAAAAAATTTGTCTCCACTGGTTTTGCCAAAGAATTAGCCCTAAAAGCCGGGGGTAAATATTATCATCTACCCCGGGCCACGGAACAAGCGATCGCATCTATGGCGCGAGGGGCAATTGCGGGACTGTAGCTAGGGTTGCCGAAAAAGTTTTTCCTGGGGGCAGGGTGTGGCAGAATCTGGAAAAACTTAACAATAATCGGCAATCAGCGAGAGATATACTACAAACAAACTTGAGCAAGTTTTAATTAAGATAACTATGAACTTTCGATTGGGCAAAATCTTGATAACAGGGGTATTAGCGGTACTTTTGCTAGTAACTTCCTGTGCTAAAGCTCCCTCGCAATTTGACCAAGCGCAACAGGAAAGTACCGCTCACGGGGCGGCGGCAGTGGTGAAAGAATCCACCTCTGGCGGCAGTTTTAATCGGTTTTTCCCGCCTTCTGGGGGAGGATACGAGCGCGTCTATACCCAGGAGAAAAAAGGCTTTGCCGAGGCAAAACTGAAGCAAGATGGCAAAGTTGTGGCTATGTTAGCCATATCTGACATTAGCAATAATCCCGCCGCAGCCAATAAATTCCAAGACAGTCAAACCACAATCAAAGGTTTTCCCTCTGTGGAACAGGGTGCAACCGCCAGCGCCGTTTTGGTAAATAATCGCTATCAAGTCAAGGTTTTATCGCGGGATGCGGATTTTACCGCCAGCGAGCGCCAAGCTTGGTTAGCGAAGTTCGATTTAGATGGTTTAGCAAAATTAAAGTAAGGAGACATCCGTGAGTAAGCCAATTTTTCAACTGGTGGACGAATTACCGACGAATAATCTCACCGTCAAAGTTCTCAAAACCCTTGATTATGTGGTGCCGGGGCAGTGGGATAACCTAGTCGGGTTTAAAAATACGATTATCACAGTCACCGGCGAAACCGACGAAAGCATGATTCAACAGATTGGCGATCGAGCCGTTTGGTTGTTTAATGATAAATCCCAGGGCTATCAACGGGCGCTCTGGCTCTACCAAACCATCGACAGCGCCGATAATGCCCTAGCCGCAGCCTCTCTGGCTAATGCCGTCGGTGGTAAAATTCCCCTCATGGGCGGTTTAATCGAAAAATTAACCCCTGCCCCCGAAAAAGCGCAAACCATCGATCTAACCTTGAAATTAGTGACCGAATTAGTCGCTTTTTGTCAAATTAATGGCATTCCGGGGGATAGTATCGATGATTTCGTCACTTCTCTGGCAGATTATAGCGGCGAATCCCTGATGCGGATGGCGGCGTTAGTTTGTTTGGATGGTTTAATTCCCCTGGGGGGCAGTTTTATCCGGAAAGTGGAATCCACCCTCAGTATTCTCCACCCAGAAGAATTAGAATCTAACTCCACTTTCGGCAGTATTAAAGAATTGATTCCGGGGGGAAATACTGCCAGAAAATTAGACTTTATCGGTCAAAGTTTCGACTCCACTAAAGGTTGGATGAGTGGTTTTGTTAGCGAGCGCGATTTGAGCCAGCAGGGATTATTGAGCAAAATTCAGGGATTTATCGACTTTTCTGCCGATAAATTGGTATATGTTGGAGCATTCCTCGATATGACCACCAATTACTACGAACATACCGGCATTCAAACCCTCGCTCGTCGTTTAATCGAAAGAGCCGTGGCGGAAATTTAAGTGGCACCGAGGGCAGGGATGGACAGACCGATACTAAATCCGCTTTTAATAGTATGATTAACCGCCAATCCCACTTTAAAAACCCACTGCCCACTTCCCACTCTGCTATACCTTTTCAAGAGGATTTAGTGTAGTACCATTTTTCTAAAGTAATGGCAGAGATGGTTAATTACCCTCACCCCCAACCCCCCCGACATCGGGGGGTTAGGGGCAAGGGGGGGGTGGGAGAGGGAAATAAGATGCCTGCCACGAATAAAGAAAAATAGTATGATATACCATCCTTAATTCCTCAAGGTCATGAATCGGTCACAACTTATCCATGCCGCTAAACAGCAAGATCCAGGTGCTATTATTGCCCTACTTAACCGAAGTCTCTTAACGAGAAAAATAGAGGTGATTGCAGCCACCTCACAAGAAAATGCCCTGACTCTAAAAGTTCAATCCAAAAGAATACCCAATCAACACAAGTTATTACCTTTTTTGTCGGCAGAAATCAAAAGCTTGGGCATCGATGGATTAGAACAAGTGATCGTTTACGGTATGACCGAGGAATCCGATATCCCCGTTTGGCAAGAATCGATAACCCTGAGTCAAGATGATTTAATCGTCAATCATGTCACCAAATTAAACTCTTTGCCGACAATAACCGCAGAAATTGCCGAAAATAACCCGGAAGATGTCCCAGAAGCTTTGGAAGACTCTGAAACAACTGAAGAAAAAGCCCTGGAGAAACGGGAGGAGTTCACTGAAGCCCCTGAGACTATTATGGCAGCTAGTGAGCGATTTTCCCTATCTCATCAGAGACATTCCTCTTTTCCCCTCAGTATAATTTTGCCTTACCTAGCGATTGGTTTTGGTGCTGGAATTATTATAGGTGCTTACTTCGGCTATCAAAAAGCAGTGAGTGAAATGTACGCACAACCCGGAGTGATCGAACAACCCCGATAAATTTTCTTGTCCCCAACCTGATATGATTGAAATTGGCGATCTTACGATTAAGACCAATGCAAAATTTTCCTATCTCCAAACCCCAATGATTTAGGGCTTTTTTTCTTGGGAATTTGTCGTTAAGGACAGCAGCAACAGTTTATTTTTTATCTTTAGCCCCGCCTATCTAACCGCTCATGTCTATTGAAGAAGCCTTGAAACTCCTAAAAGAATATGGCTGTATTCAACTAAAAATTGCCCAATCCCCTGAAGAAGAAGAAGCTCTAAGACAGGCAATTTTATTAGTTAACCAAGGTTCGGAATCAATTAATTTAGGTATCTGCGCCGATAACAATGAAGAGGGATTTAAAACCCTAAAAAGTTATCTACAAGCCCTAGGATACCCCCTACCTAATATTCTCCCAGAAGACCAGCCAGAACAGGGAGCGGTGTATATTAAATACAATACCCAAAGACAAGCTTCCTATCTCGATTCCTACACGGGAACCTATCGCGGTGTTCTGATTTCTTGTCAGTCAGAAAATGATCAATTAGTTGGTACTTATGGTCACTTTCCCCTCGATTTATTCTCTGAAGAGGCATAGTTTTGGGGTTATTGAAGCGATTAACCATCAGCTGGACAGTGATGACTGTTTACTAATAACAAGCAAAAAGCTCCCCACCTCTTTCCACTAAATTCTCTTTCCTGACTCTTTTTAACTTTTTACCTGAAAAAAATATGTATTTGTTAATTCCAGCAGCGGGAATGGGTAAACGGATGGGCAGCGATCGCAATAAGTTACTGCTCACCCTGCACGGAAAACCTCTCCTCGCTTGGACTTTGCTGGCTGCCATGGAATCTAGGGCAATTATCTGGATTGGCATCATGGCACAACCGGAAGACTTTGAGGATATCCGGGAAATTATCACCGCCATAAATGCCCTTAAACCCGTGCAAATCATCCAAGGAGGCGAAACCAGACAAAAATCGGTTTACAATGGCTTACAAGCCCTACCAGAGGGGGCCCAGACGGTTTTAATTCACGATGGGGCGCGCTGTTTAGCCACCCCCGAATTATTCGATCGCTGTGCCGCCGCTTTAGCCACTTGTCAGGGTTTCATAGCGGCGATTCCGGTGAAAGATACGATTAAAATTGTCGATAGCAAGGGTTGGATTGAGGATACACCTGATCGCTCGCGGTTGTGGGCAGCTCAAACGCCCCAGGGTTTTCAGGTAAAATTATTAAAAGAATGTCACGAACAGGGCCGAAAATTAGCTTGGGAAGTCACCGACGATGCTGCCTTATTAGAAAAATGTGGTTTTCCCGTCAAAATTGTCGTCGGTGAAGAAACTAACTTAAAAATTACTACTCCGGGGGATCTGGCAATTGCCGAATATATTTTAAGTCAACGTTTATAATTTTTCATCTACTTTAACGCCGTCCCGTTTAATAATACGAGCGGGAATACCCACCACCACACAATTAGCTGGAACATCCTTGACTACCACTGAATTTGCGCCCACGGTGACATTATCGCCGATGGTAATATTTCCCAAGACTTTAGCGCCGGCGGTAATCCTGACATTATTGCCAATTTTGGGGCGACCGCTTTTATCTTTATAGCCAATTGTTACCTGTTGATTAATCCAACAGTTATCGCCCAAATCCGCCATAACAATCGTACTAAAACCGTGTTGAATAAATAATCCTTTGCCAATCGAACAGGAAGAATCTAGAAATAAGTAGGAACTTTCTCGATAAAAAAACCTAAGAATATACATAAAAAAACGGCTGAATGAACCACCTTGAAAAAGACGACAATAATATAAATTTCTAAATTCTTTTGCCTCCAGACACAGAGCTAATAATTGTAACCAATCTGCTCTTTTTTCCCAGCCTAATAACTCTACCCAACGCCGCACATCACCTAAGATAAGTTCTCGATTATTAGCTACCTGAAAAGCAATGATTAAGGGTGAGAGCAAAACAATACCCGCATAGAAAAATAATTTTCGGAAGAAACTTTTCATCGTTGGTCTAAAATAAGTGACAATAGACTTGCTTTTTGTTGCTATTAATTATAGTAGTATTGTAGCGAATAGTTCAACCTGCGTCCGTTTATTGGACTCCAACGATGTCAACTACCTTACAGTTCTTGCCCGAAGTATCCGTGATCGTGCCAATTTATAACGGAGAGAAAGATCTACCCCCTCTCATTGATTGTTTAGCCAAACAGACCTATCCCCGTCAATTGGTAGAATATATTTTAGTTGATAATAATAGTAGCGATCGCACGGCAGAATTATTAGGGAAGGCAGCAGAAGAACACCGGGGACTGAACCTGATCATTTTAAGCGAAAATCAGATACAAAGCTCCTACGCTGCTCGTAACAAAGGAATCAAAAGCGCTCGTTATCCTTTTCTGGCCTTCACCGATGCCGATTGTCGTCCCGCACCCCAATGGTTGACAGAATTGATCCAACCCTTTAAAGATACTAGGATCGGTCTGGTAGCGGGTGAAATTGCTGCGTTAACTGGTTCCACTTGGTTGGAAAAATATGCGGAACGTCGTCACTTTATGTCACCAAAATTTCTTTTAGAACATTCTTTTTGTCCCTACGGTCAAACTGCTAACCTCGCTATTCGTCGAGAAGCTTTTCAAAAAGTTGGTTTATTTCGTCCTTATTTAACTACTGGTGGTGATGCCGATATCTGTTGGCGTATTCAACAACAAACCGACTGGCAATTAACCTACGCACCAAAGGCAATTATTTACCATCGTCATCGTTCCACCCTAGAAGATTTAAGAAGTCAATTAAAACGTTACGGACGCTCGAATCGCTATCTTCACGAACTGTATGGTGTCGAATTGATGCGACCTTTAACCAATCAACAGTTATTTTTTAGTCTCGGTCGTTGGTTATTAAAAGAGCTACCAAAAAATATTCTCAAGTTACTGTTTGGTAAAGCTGATTTAGTAGATTTATTGGCTACTCCCCTGGATTTAATTGGGTTTCAGTCCCGCAGCCAGGGACAATCCACGGCTAAATTACCCGAAAAAGCTAAAGAAATCGAATGGCTTTAATTCAGTTATCAGTTATCAGTTATCAGTTATCAGTTATCAGTTATCAGTTATCAGTTAGCAGTTATCAGTTATCAGATGTAAGTTTTCAGTTCAATGATTACGGCAAAAAAGCACCCTTCTCCCTTTATCAGTTTTTCGAGGCTTTCTAGAAACTCTCTACCTCACATCTGATATTTGTAGAGGGTAAGGGAATATGATCACCATATTCATAAGCTGTTTCTAGCCAAAGTTG
>SFAU01000164.1 GCA_007096045.1 Microcystis novacekii Mn_MB_F_20050700_S1
CGCTATCTCGAATTTACGCGCCCTTTTTTAAAAATAAAACACCGTCAGCGCTTTCAAACCCGCGTCTGTCAAGTTTTCGAGCAGATGTTGTAATCTCATAGCAATCACCGAAAATTAACTAGAGAGAAAATAAAGCTATGTAGGGGAAATTATCTTTGGCAAAAGAGATGGGGAACGAGGTAATATAAATCTCTCTTTTTAACTCTTAAAAATTGTCATCTATAATATTTTTAGCCGACAATTTCTTGGGCTTTCTGAGAAAGAACCTCATCCATCCAAGCATTGATACTTTTACCTTTTTTAGTTGCTACTAAATAGATTTGACGATGAATTTCGCGGGTTGTTTGATAAGGTAGCTTTCCTGAAAAAGGTTGCTCGGGTTCTTCTCCTAATTCTTGGCAAAATTCTAGATAGTCATCAACAGATTCATGAAAACACTGTACAGCTTCTTCAATAGTTTTGCCGTGAAAAGTAATCACATCTTTAATGTCAATGACGATTCCAGAAATCAGATTATCGTCACAGTCAATTTCAAATTTACCTGTATATCCTTTATAAGTTATGGTGTACATAGTTTTTGTTTCTCTCAATCAATCAACAATAAATAATTGAGCCAATTAAATGCTTAAAAGCTTATTCTTTTTTTACTCTCTCCCTTCAATTAATTGGCTCTTCTGGTTTTTGTGTGGAAGGAAGAAGAATAGGGATAATTTGGGTGCATCTCAATTTGGTCGAAATATCTATATTACATTTGGGCGCAGGCAGTGCGCCCCTACCATTGGTGCAATAATATTGTTTATTGTAGGGGCGAATTGCATTCGCCCTCTTTGAATAACTTCTGCTGCTCACCTATAGGTGAGGGAAAGTCACAAAATTGAGATGCAGCTGATAATTTTCGGGAAATATAGTCTTTAAAGCCTTGTCTGGCAAGACTCCTACGAATGATAAGCGCTGATTATCACACAAAGTCGAGGAGAGCCAATAATTTTAATTTCCTCCTCGCTTAATCCATAGAGTTTATTGCTTGCTTGTCCTGACATGGCCGATTATACTAGGTTCGAGGACGACTCGAATTCTGGTGCAGGGGAATTAAGGGAGGGATTAACTGCGGGATTATAAGAGAGGAGTTTGGGGATGGGGTGAGAGATAGCGAGAATTTTTGCTAATTTTGAGCGAGTTTTCTGGATTTCTCCCTCTAACAATCCCGTGATAGTCTTGCCAGTTTTCACTAAAAGAAAAGCTTGGTCACTGCAAGGGGTTAGGATCAGATCACCCTGGGGACTGCGAATAGCAATTTGTTCCACATCAGACCAGCTTAATTCCTCTTTTGTGTTATTGGCAAGATAGAGCATTGTTCCTGCTGCTAGGATTAAAGTGCTATTCTGTTCCATGCCGCTCGAATCAGTCAAAGGTTGACCCTGGGGAGAAACAAGCATGATTCCCTCAATAGCGAGCGGTTTTTCGGCTAATTCTTGCAGGATTTTGGCAATTTCTGCCTGGTAATTTGGTTCCCTAGGAAAGGTATTTTTAGAGTTATCATAGTTATTATCGGTGGGCTGTTGTCGTTCTTTGGTTTCTTTCGCGGAGATAAACCATTGCAGGGGCTTTTCTTCCCGCAGTTGCCGTTGACTAAACAGACGAATATCTTTAGAAAGTTTAATCCCTAATTCAAAGGCATTTCCCTGATAATTTTCGGCTAAAACCACGGTGTCAAGGGAGATTTTAGCCGCATCTCTGGAAATACGTTTTAGGGGACCGGTTTCTAAACAGGCAAGGATTTTAACCAGTTGTTTCGAATCGAGTAGTTCCTGTAGATAATAACAATGAAAGTAGGGGATATCCCCACGACCAAATTCATCCTTACCATCGTTAATTAACCAACCAAAGAGGGTGTTATGGGAGTCAATTTGATGGATATAGACTCCTTTAAAGTTCCCGTCTGGAGGATTATAGTTGTCCCATAACTGAGAGACTATATGTTGATAAAAAACCTCTTGAATCCCTAGGGGGACATTGGCACCAGCGATATATTTAAATCCCAGTTCTGAGAAACTACTATAAATCAGTTGTTCAACGATCAAGGACATGATCTCTAACGTTTAAGCACTCCTGCGCGCTGTTATAAATGATTTTCACACAATTGTATCTTGTTTCTAGTTTTTGGGAAGATATTTGACAGCATTTCTTATCAAGATGAAGTGTAACCACTTCGCACCTTACCATTAAGATAACTGCTATCAGGCAGTCAGCAGATTTTGGAGAGATTTTTTTGCTAATCTTGGTGTAGATGGATCGGATATAGTGCTAGTCATTTAGGAAATGTTTACCAGTTGTCGATCGATTTGAGACAATAACCAAGACAGGGAGTCTAAAGCTTGATTTGCTTGCATTGTACCTTGCTGGGAATCAATTAAAACTGTTGAGTAAAAAAAACGGTGATTAACTTTTTGCTTTTGCAGTTTTTGCTCTAATTCTTGGACTTTTGATTGTAGGTTTTGCCTGGATTTTTGATCAGAGATAACTAGATCACATTTACTGATAATAATGGCCAAATTAAACTTGAGTTTATTATGACTAATTATCTCGATCAAGGTTTGAAAAATTTTCAGGTAATTATTATCCTTCTCTGAATAATTTAATAAACTTGGTGCCTCTAAAAACAGTAAACAAGCATCAGCCTGTAAAGCCATATTGACAAAAGCTAAATTATAGATTTGACAACTTTCTCCAGGTACATCCCACCAGCGAATTGTCCCTATTTTCTCTGATTGATCATCGCTATTTTTCTCCAAACTAAAATCAAAGTTACTAATTTTTAAAGTGGCGGGGGGATATTGACCTGTTCTGGCGACATAATTGAGAATTTTTTCGATATCTTCTTCGCTTTCTTCCTCTTGATATCTCAAGACAATATTAGCCGGATTTCCCGAAGTTGCTTGATTTTTGAAATTCTGATAAGATGCCGCTAAGAAAACTGTTTTTCCTGCGCCTCTTTGACCGATACTGAGAACTGTATAAATTTTGTTTTCTTTACTAAGATTTTCCTTATTATTAGTCATTTTTAGACCTCTAATTTGAATGACAACAAAAAACTTTCGCTGCGACTATTGTGACTCTCAATCTAACACAGACAAGAAAACCTGACTTGAGATTAGTTAATCTTTTTAGCTCAACAATTACTGTTAAAATAACTGTAATTGTCCTCGCTTTGACTGCTTGAGATGGAAATTTTGGGATTAAATTTTCCTGATTTTTAACGACAAAAGCCACAGCAAATCCGTAGAGATTTCCTCGCTATATTCCCAAGCAAATTCATCCATAAAATAATAAACACCCCCTAATGCCCCATGGTAAAGAACTGATATAACTTTTTTAACACAAACGATGATTTTTGTCAATTTAATTCCCCGATTCCCAGATAAAAACTATCGCCATCCCCAAAAAAATAGAGAGACGTTGTTATAATCAACATCTCTAGATCAGGAATTAATTAATCAGAGCAAGCCCAGCTGTTTTAAACTGAGAAATACTTACTAATTGACAGAATTACTGCCCACTTTAGTCAACGAAAATGCTATTTAAAACTCCTGAAACGATCGAAACTACGATCGAACCGAATAAAGCGGCAAAAAATGATTTTACCTCAAAACCACTGATAAAATAGGAGGCTAAAGAAAAGGAAATGGCATTGACCACAAAAATAAATAACCCTAGGGTCAAAATAGTTAAAGGCAGGGTAAAAAGAATCAACAGGGGTCTAATAATAGCATTAATTAAACCCAAAGCGACAGCGGCTATCAAAGCCACGGTAAAATTTTTAACTTCTATACCGGGTACTATTTGCGCTGTAATCAATAAAGAGACGGCGGTAATCAACCAACGGAGGAAAAAAGATAACATAAGTCCATCCAGCTAAGATAGTTCATCCTCATCTATTTTAATCGCTATCGCCACTTAAAGGGGCGGAGGTTTTCGGGGGATGGTAACGAAAACTGAGGTTGACTCCTTCTTCTGATTGTTCAGCCAATTCAAGTCTGAATTGCATCACTATCCGCTCTACCTTGATAGCATAAGCTGTACTGCATTTAAACTGAGTACTGAAAATTTTAGTACAAATGCTCAAACCCCCTCTCCCTGCTCCGGTACTCCCTTCTCATGGACAGTCTTAACGATTTAGATAGTTGACAGCTTACCTCATTTGGGGTCTGATAGTCAAGGCATTTTCGAGGCCGATTGTTAATTAAGTTTACGGCTCTTTATTATCTCCTCTGGTTTGACAATTTTGGCGTTGCTGAATCAATAAACCTCTTGCATAATTAATTTTTGATGGTTCAAAAACGGCAAAATTAAGGATTAAATGGCATAAAATCCGTAAATAGATTATTTAGTTAATTATTATTCATCCTTAATTCTCCTGACTACTGACTACTGGCTACTGACTCCTAACCCTAACAACAATTTTTGATTTTTACAAGAGGTCTAATGTATGAATACCAACTGTGTGCATCGTATCCAAAAGTTAGTTTCGGTCTAGGTTTTAAAAATCCCACAAAAGAAGATTCATATCTCAAATCAGCAACGCCTAGCGTTCTAATACCAATAAAGGAATCGGTTTCGCTTTTCCATCCCAACTCATTAAAACTATTTGTCCATGAATAGCTGGCTGCCAATTAGCTTGATCTGAGTCCGCAGAAAGAAAGGTTTCTAGACAATTAATAATCTCGTTAACAGTAGCGTAACTGTTTCTGGGGGGAAGTTTTGTCAGTTTAATCTGAATCCGAAATAAAACCCCCTTATTCCATTTTCCTTTTCCTTCCTGTGCTTCCACTTGACAGGTGACATCAAAAGTTTTATTAATCTGTCTTCCTGCACCGACGATTCCTACGGCATTTTTAGCTGTATTTTGTCCTAAAGCTTCGCCGACCAATTTAGCTATGTTCATCTTAATTTGGTTAACAATGACGTAATGAAAAACCTCCTCATCCATTCTCATCCGCAAATAATCAAGATTAAATGCTCTAGAATAGACAAGATCGGGGTTGTTTTCCATTTGTTTGATAGTATGAACTGCTGATTTCAACTTTTGTTCAAAATCTTTACCTTTAAGTTGTTCAAACTTAACTTTCTTTTTGATCTGTTCTATTTGGAATTTGCCGTAAATAATTAAACCGATCAAAGCAATAGTTAATGCAATTGTGCTATAAAGCCAAGGAGAATTGGGGGGAGAGGTTTTAACCGCCGGTTCAGGAGAAGGAACTTGGACGAGGGAATTTTCTTGGGAAAACAGCGATGGATTCGAAAACCAGAGAGAGGACATAGTAAGCTGTTGACTATCTAAATTATTCGTTAAGACTGTCTATGATTGCCAGAGCTGCGGAGCAGGGAGAGAGAGTTCGAGCATTTGTACTAAAATTCCCAAGACGCAGTTTAAATGCAGTATAGCTTATCGGTTATACTGATAATAAATAGCAAGATTTGATCAGACTACTATTCCCAGAAAAGAGGCGGGACTAAACATGAGATCTAGAAAAAATTTTAGCCAGAGGCAGCAAGGACAAATCGGTAAAACGAGAATTATTGGGGTGTCAGCTGCTATTTTAATCCTAGTGAGTCTGCTTTCTCTGCTTTTAGTCCAACCTAGTTTAGCATCTCCCGATCCACCTAATTCGGTAATCGCTGCTGCCCGTCAAGATTTGAGTCGGAAAACCAAGATATCGGTTAATCGCTTGCAAATTCAAGCAGCACAACCACAAACTTGGTCCGATGGTTGTTTAGGATTAGCTAAACCGGGAGAACTCTGTACTCAAGCGCTGGTGCCAGGATGGCGAATTATTCTGACTGATAACCAAAAAACTTGGGTTTATCGCACCGATAGCAGTGGCGCTAATCTCCGCTTAGAAAAGTGAATTTCCCCATTTCCCTTGCTCTTTTCCGGCTGCTTTTTGGGCATCCTCAAAGCAGTTGGTCCGGCAGAAGGAGATAATATGTTTTTAGCACATCGATCGATTATTGGCACTCGTTTGGATGCCACCAGTTATCAAGATGCCTGCGATCGCATTCAGTCCTGGGTGGAAAATAATCTCTCCTGCTATATTGTCGCCGCTAACGTCCATGTGGTGATGATGGGTTATTGGCACAAGGCCTATCGTCGTCTGATTAATGGCGCTAATCTGGTGACACCGGATGGAATGCCTCTCGTCTGGGGATTGCGCTTACTGGGGATTAAACAACAAAGTCGCGTTTATGGTCCAGATCTTATGTTAGCCTGTTGCGAGCGAGCTGCCCGCTGCCAAATCCCCATCTATCTCTACGGTGCCACAGAAAAGACCCTAATTCATCTGCAAGCCAATCTTAAACAGCGTTTTCCTGATTTAATTATCGCTGGCAGCTATTCCCCCCCTTTTCGTCCCCTCAGCGACGATGAGGAAGCGCAAGATAGGGACAGAATCCAGCAATCCGGCGCTAAATTAGACCTCTTGCAAAAGTCTTAAGTCGATCCTTGTACAGCAACATTTTTGAAGATTATCAACTACTAATAAATAATTAACTGAAAGTCCCTCCCATTATTGTTTCTATCGTTTGTT
>SFAU01000165.1 GCA_007096045.1 Microcystis novacekii Mn_MB_F_20050700_S1
TCTCGTTTATCGAAAGATGATGTCAATGAGTTTTTAGAAAAATTAAGTCGATTTAAAGAAGCATTTCCCCATTATAAAAACTATCAAGCTTATGGTGCAGTGGCGGGAATAGAAATAGATGAAGGAGTAGATCGTTATGCCTATAAACAAGGTTTATTTGTGATTAAACCCTCCGGGGATACGGTGGCTATTATTAATGATGCCGACTTTCAACCGAATACTTGGTAATTTCCCTAGTCAAAACAATCGCTATGGTTAACCTTTCCTACAATAAAAATCGCCTTCTTCCCAGCATCGGGAAATCGCCATTTAACCGCCGAGGAAAGGGCGAGGGCAGCTGCCCTCGCCCAGCAAGAACGTTTGATCGCCCAGCAAGAACGTTTAGCGAAAGAGGAAGCGGAACAAATTGCCCAACGACTAGGGGAAAGACTAAGATCACTGGGTATCAACCCCGATGAAATGTAAGGGTGGGGTTCCCCGGCAATTTTAGGGGATTAATCGCGTAATAATTCTGGTTCGGTTAATTCGTCGGTCATTTCCATCAGGGCTCGTTGGACGGGTTTAATCATCGGGTCATCGATATTTTCTACGCTATCGTAGCGGACGCGTTTGGCCCGTCTAGCGACTTGCACGACGATCGAGTAACGATTGCTGGCCGCATTCATCAGTTTATCGGTGAGATAAATCATCTCGGAGGAGTCGAATTTAAACCGTTTGGACATAGTTATATTTAGCCTTCTCTGGTGAATTTGGCACTTGTCACTGATTTTAGTGATAAGTTTGATTACTCAGTCCACCTTACCATATTTTGTCAACCTTAAGGATAGGGTGATTCTTGATCTCGATCTAATTTTGTCAACTACTTTTTACAAAACTTAAATCAATTTAGTACAAGTTTAAAAATATACAAATAAAGAGATAAATTTTGAAATAAATAAACAAAAAAAAGGGACACAATCGCGGTGGCTGTAAATATACTTGAACATATAATGCAAAGTAATCTTTGCCACATATATACCCAATTAAATGGCTGAGTTATTTTATGTCCACCACCATCGGAACTTAAGACAATCTCTCGGCTTGGGAGCGGTTTTGTCAGTGGATCACCAGCACTAATAACCGTCTCTATTAGGTTGGTTCGGTGTCATCCTGATCCCGACGATCTTAACCGCTACCATCTGCTATATTATCGCCTTTATTGCCGCTCCTCCCGTGGATATCGACGGTATTCGCTTCCCCAGTTTCTGGCTCCTTACTCTACGGTAATAACATCATTTCCGGTGCCATAGTCCCTTCCTCCAATGCTATCGGTTTACACTTCTATCCCATCTGGGAAGCGGCCAGTTTAGACGAATGGCTGTATAACGGCGGTCCCTACCAATTAGTGGTTTTCCACTTCCTCATCGGGATTTTCGGCTGGATGGGTCGTCAGTGGGAACTGAGCTACCGTTTAGGAATGCGTCCCTGGATCTGTGTTGCTTATTCCGCACCTGTATCCGCAGCTACTGCCGTCTTTCTAATCTATCCGATCGGCCAGGGTTCTTTCTCCGATGGTATGCCTTTGGGAATCTCTGGAATCTTCAACTTTATGATCGTGTTCCAAGCAGAACATAATACCCTTATGCACCCCTTCCATATGTTGGGTGTTGCGGGTGTCTTCGGTGGTTCTCTCTTCTCCGCTATGCACGGTTCCTTGGTGACTTCCTCCCTCGTCCGGGAAACTTCCGAATCGGAATCACAAAACTACGGTTACAAATTCGGTCAAGAAGAAGAAACCTACAACATTGTCGCCGCTCACGGTTACTTTGGACGCTTAATCTTCCAATACGCTTCCTTTAACAATAGCCGCAGTCTACACTTCTTCCTCGGAGCTTGGCCGGTAGTGGGGAGCTGGTTCACCGCTATGGGTATCTCAACCATGGCTTTTAATCTCAACGGTTTCAACTTTAACCAGTCGATGATCGATTCCCAGGGACGTGCGATCGCAAATTGGGCGGATGTGATCAACCGCGCTAACATTGGTTTTGAAGTAATGCACGAACGCAACGCTCATAACTTCCGCCTCGATTTAGCTTCCGGTGATGCTATCCCCATGGACTTGACGGCACCAGCGATCGATGGTTAAAAATAAACAGATGCTGGATCCCCATCCAACATCCGCATTCTAACTCTGCACACATTTTGCTAAGTCCTCATGATAAGTTAAAAAACGCTTCCTTTTCGGGGGCGTTTTTATTTATTCGATTGAAAAAACCAATGACAATCATTACTAAAGCTGATAAGAAAGTGGGGTGTGGAGTGTGGGGTGTGGGGAATTGGGGAGAACAACGCGGCCTTTTGCCTTTTGCCTTTTGAATACTGACGACCGACTCCTCAGCTGGTGGCCTGTTTAAAGGCGCAACTGCTTAGAAACCTCTGGTTTAAACAGTTTGAGCGGTTTTTACTATCCCAGAAGGGGAAAAATTTTTCCCATAATTGAATTTTTTGGGCACTTTTTTAATAATCTGTTACACTTATAGCGATCAATCTTTGTCTGGGGAATTACTGATGACTGAACCTGTTAGTGCCACCGACCCCGCAGTAGAAACCGCTACCGAAGCGCAACCCAGTTACGTCAAGCTGGCGATGCGGAATATGGTCAAGAAAAAAGGCATCTCTTTAAAACACTTTTTTTTGACTACGGCGGCCCTATTAGCCTTTTTTGTCGGTATTTCCTATCTGACGCGTCCCTAGGATGAAATCTGGTGAGTGAGACTTTGCCCCTAGTGGTGGATTTATGCCTACAGGATAATTATTTTGCTCCCGGAAATAGTCCTGTGGATGGGGAAACTTGGCACTATTGGTTGGAGACATGGTTAGGCTATCTATCGGATTATCTCCCCGTTGCCACCAGTTATGAACTAAGTTTGCGCTTAACAGACGATCGAGAAATTCAGGACTATAATTGCCAATATCGCCACAAAGATCAACCGACGGATGTTCTCGCTTTTGCCGCTCTGGAAGTGGATTTACCAGTGGATGAGGGCATTTTAGAGACAGAACCTTTATATTTGGGGGATATTATCATCTCTGTCGAGACAGCACAACAACAGGCTTTAACACAAAATCATCCTTTGCCGCGAGAATTGGCCTGGTTAACTGCCCACGCTTGTTTACATCTTTTGGGTTGGGATCATCCCGATGAAACAAGTCTCTTAGAAATGCTATCTTTACAGGAAACTTTGTTAAAAACCGTCAAAATTGCCGATACATAGTTAGTTGTTTTTGTCAAGCATTATTGAGGAATATGAAGACAAATTATCATCAAGCCAACCAATCTGCCAGCATACCTAATCCCTATCTCAACAATAATTTTATCCCTCGATCGGGACAGGTGAGTGAGGGCAACAATCCCAGTCAAAGAGAATACGCTTGGCAAGTCGCCTCGAATCTATTAGTCAGTTTTCGCTACGCTTGGGCAGGAGTCCGTTATGCTTTTGTCAGTCAAAGAAATTTTCGCATTCACACCCTGATCACCCTAGTAGCGATTAGTTGGGGCCTATTTTTGCGGGTTGATGCCCTGGAAATGGCGATTGTCACCCTTACCTGCGCTCTGGTGATGGTCTTAGAATTAATCAACACTGCCCTAGAATCAGTGGTAGATCTGACGGTGGGGCAATCCTACCATGATTTAGCCAAAATAGCGAAAGATTGTGCCGCTGGTGCCGTTTTAATCGCCTCGATCGCCGCTTTACTCGTAGCGGCTTTTATTTTTATTCCCCATTTATTAGTTTAAGTGGGAAGCTTTTTTCAGTGATCAGTAAACAGTAATCAGTGAACTGAAAAATCAAATCTGATCAGTGATCAGCTGTACTTAATTTAAAACGCTTAGGGAAAATTAAGTACAAATGCTCTGACTTTTCCTCCCTGCTGCCAACTCCCGCACTCCGGTGCAGTCCTAACCAGTAATATTAGATAGTCAACAGCTTAACTGATCACTGATAACTGATCACTGATTCGGTGTAAGGGGACTCGACAGCTTTTAGCCGATAAATTTAACTTTTCTTAACCTAAGCCTAAACTGGTGAGGGGAGAGGGTTTCGCTATATATAAAAAATTGTCATCCTCGATACAGCAAAAAATCTCTTTTGTCTCCCTATAGGTTAGACTATAGTTATTGATAAGACTTTTTTGTAGATCTTGCAGGAAATCTCCCATGAGTGCCATAACTTTCTCCACCGCTCCCACCGCTTACTCTATCAGGATGATTAAGGACGAAGTCCGTCAGATGGTAGAACAGGGGGTAGTGAGCAGACACCAACCGATCTACACCCTCTGTCAGTTCATTCCCCCCCGGGAGTGGGTTTGTGTTGAATGTGAACTAGAACGATGTGACTACCTTCTCAGAGATCAAATTGGTGACTTAATCGCCTCGGAATCTTGGGATAATGATTAAACTCCCGTTTGCCGATCTGGGTAAAAATCGAACTGATCAGAAATTTATCAGCCTTGTCCACTCTATATAACTATTATAATTCAGCCCTAGTCATTTCTGGGGCTGAAACTATGGGGACGGGAAGGGTATAATTGTTAAGAAACAAGAATTTTTGGTAAGATTTAGCCAAGTTAGTTGAAAAGTTGCCCATTGCCAAGGGACGCTATCTCTAACATCCCCAAGTTTTCCCTAAGTTAAAATCAGTAGTTGGCGCTGTTGTAAAGAACGCACCCCAGTTAATCCTAAAGCAACTTGAGCGTCGATTGCTGCCACGGTTAAACGACCATCACAAGCTTGTAGAAAAGCAAATTCTCTCTCCGAGAGATTAACTGGCCGATAATCGTAATCTAGAACACTTGCACTAGGCCAACCGTAAAGACAGGGATGAACTTCGGCCACTGCATTTTCTAGGACTTGATCCCTGGACCAATCGGCAGTCAAAATCGGTGGTTTAGCGAGGAAAAATTCATAGTGGGTGATTTCGGGGTCTAATAATTCCGTCAAGCGATAACGTTCCCTTTCCCCTAAATTTTGCGCTCTAGCCATCAATTCGGGGGATTTACCCAATAAACGCTCTAATTCCCAGTAGGAAGGGTTAGAAAAGCCAATAAAGGCTAATCCTGACGCATCAATCAGTTGAAAGAGGGTATCGATATTGTAGTCCACTTCCCGGGGGTGAACGTACATATCAGCGAAGGACTCATCGCGATGATTTTCCATTGACCAACGCTCTTTTTCCCGTTTCAAAATGCGATTATCTTCTGGTAGAGAGGCAAAAATCTCTCGGCCGACAGCGACCCCATCCTTATAATCTCCGCGTCGGTCTCCCTGCAAAAGTGCGATCGCAGACTGCATTAACTGGATTTCCCAGCGGCCCAATTGTGCATAGACGAAAATATGCAGCAGACCACCGGGGGCCAGTTTTTGCGCGAGGGATTGAATCCCTTTAATCGGGTCCGGGAGATGGTGCAGCACCCCGACGCAGTTAATTAAATCAAATTCTCCGGGGAGATTAGTGGCCGATTCAAGGGGTAAATGGTGAAAATCCAGAGAACCTCGGTGCTTTGCTGCGACTCCCGAACGATTACAGCGTTCTTTGGCAATTTCTAGAGCTTTTTCACTGATATCTATGGCGACTACATGAGCGAAAGGGTTGAGCGCAAGCAGATATTCGGTTCCCGCACCAGTACCACAACCCGCATCGAGAATCCGGATATCCTCTCGTTCAGGTTTACGATGACAACAAAAGTTATAGGCAGCAATCCAATTCCAGCGCCAATTGTAACCCGGAGGAGGTTCGTCTAGGAGCGGTTCGGGGGGGAAAGGATAGGTATTGTAGAGACGTTGTACAGCAGTGCGAATAGTAGCGTCGTCGGACATGAAAATTGGCGGAGTTTAGGATAACACTCGATCGACTGTCTATAAGATTAATTATAGCCCTTTTCTGTCACTATGAGTCGGAAGTGGGAAGTATGGCTGTACCGTTGACTGTATCTAGAGTAGTTTATTGGTTTTACATTGCTTTAGCTCAAGCTCTGTAAGACTTTTCTCCATAGCCACTATATTTATAGGGGGGAAGTTGAGAAATAAGGCAAATTCCTAAATCAGAATTTTGGGACTTGGCGATAATCTGCTTAACCCGAACCTAGGTAATGTTAAGATTTATTTTGCTAACTACTTTTTGGCTATTCTTTGCTGTACAATGGAGGCACTGCCTAGCTACTTAGACAAGGTTCTCTCCACTCTTGCTTGTTGCATGAGTTAGTCGTTGTTATAGTCTAGATGTTTCCCTCTCTGGGGTTGGGTGGGGATTCTTCGCCTTCAATCAGTCCCAAAATTAAGGTAAAGTGACCTTGAGCCACTTTGATTTTTTTACCGTTCCCTAGCTTTAGTTCCACTGAAATACAGTTAGCTCGCCCAATCCAAGCGAGTTGATCAGTCTATTTGTATTTAGGACACAAGAAAGACAATGTTTAACCCGATTTTTTCCGATATATTTGACGGCAATCTCTTCGACAATAATATAACCAACGGTACTACCCTCGACGATAATATCGTTCTTGATAACGGTAATGACAGTTCTGACGGTGGTGCTGGTAATGATTTAATCTATGGTAATGGGGGCAATGACACCCTAGTGGGAGGCGCGGGGGTAGATACCCTGAACGGCGGTGACGGCAATGATGTCATCACCTCCGATGGCGACGGGGGAACCTATCGAGGCGATGCAGGTAACGACATGGTATCGATACCATCGACCACACTGTCTGGGGTGGTGGCTACGTGTTCAATATGGCCACTGGGTTAACCAACTTTGGCGGTGAAAGCTATATCAACTTTGAAAACGCCAATATGGGTGCCGGTAACGACTCGGTAACGGGTAATGCCTCCGCCAACCTGATTAACGGCGGTGCGGGCAATGACACCCTACCCTTACCGGTGACACTGGAAACGATTTCTTCCGGCTCACGGAAGTGTCGTTGATATCACTTCCATCCCCCAACCCAATTAATCCCCAGAGCCGTGATCTGATCACTGATTTCTCCGTACCCGCTGATACAATCATTCTGGCGAACAGTCTTGACAGCACCTTGGCCGGCTCCATTAGTCCGGGGATCAAGGGTCTGAGCTTTGTTGGTGGTAATGTGGCCGGAAATATCCTTAACGCTGCCCAGTTCTTCAAGGGACCGGGGTTAGACGGGCGACCATTAGGAAACGCCTCCGGCATCTACGTCAATACTACCGACGGCAACATCTGGTATAACGATGCCAACGCCGCCGGCAGTTACCTAATTGCCAATGTTGGGGCTATTGCCGCACTTGGCATGACTAATGCTGACTTCGTTTACGGATTATAAGTCTCAGCTAGGCATCACAGTAGAACTATGCCATATCCCCCGCTAAAGGCGGGGGTTTTTTGTCGGCACCCCATCATTCAGTCACTAAAAATCGCAACTTTAACAGCGATATTAATCCTTTCAAAAACAGCATTATTTTTGAGTATGTATTAACTAGGGAACCAATCTTCATCAAGAATTTTCTCAACTGTCCAAGGACAGTCAACTGGTAAAGTTAATCCACTTTTGCGGCTCGCTTTTCCCAGAGCTTTTTGATAACAATAACCAAACCGTTCTAAGGCATGATTGTAAATTACCTGAGAACGTAGGTTGGGTTGAAGCATGAAACCCAACGCTCACATGGGTTACGAAGTGCGCTAACCCATCCTACAAATAATTGTGCCTCCCTACTTATAAAAGTTTAGATAAACAAGAAAAAATATAAAGTCTTATGAAGATTATTCAAGAATTATCTCAAAAGTCAACAATTGATGAGATTCTGGCCAGATAATGGGGATGGAGGGGTGAATCAACCTTTCCCAAGTTGAACGGAGATTGTTGTCGAGAGTCGGAGAGAAAAGCAATGAATATCAAGGATACATTACACAATTTTGTCCAGTACCTAACAGAGGCTTTCGCTCGCATTTTTAGTCCAAACAATGATGAATATCCCGATCTGGGGATGCAGCCTTTTGATGCTGAACCCTACCATGCTCCCAAGGGTAATTCTTAACTAAAAATGACAGATAATTGCTTTGAAGTAAAATAAGGTAGGGATAAGAACCCTACCTTATTTTCTGGAAAAATAATTAATCCTCTGCTTGCCAATCGGGACAACTATCACTATCCCAACCGTAGGGATGGAAACCGCAGACGAGAAGATTGTCTCCGTAGATATAACCGTGATAATTACGGCAACCGATACAAGCAGGATGGGTGTTAGGATCGGGGTTAACCTTGGGAGTGAGGATAAAATCCGAGGGTTCATCTAATTCCGAAAAGGGGTATTCATCGAGGTTAAAAAATTCTTCCAATTCCTGGGGTAAAATCTCTTGAATAAACTGTTCCAGATCGATGATAATTTCCTCATTGATTTCTTCGATAGTTTGGGTCACTTCTTGGAAAAAAGTTTCAATTCCCAGTGCCACAGTTTCGATCACTTCCCAAAAATCTTTCTGCCAATCGTCCATGTTTATACTTGCATCCCTTGTCTGGTAATAATTAATTATTTGTCGCTAAAATCTAGGTTTTAATCCTGTTGCAGTTTCCGTAATTCGTCCTGAAGACGTTCCAGCTGTTGCCGCAATTCATCTACTTTTGGATCGGCTGCTTTGGTGTCCTCCTCATCTTCAATAATTTCTATCCGTCGGGGTTCATGGGGAATATTAGATTCGTTAGCTGCCACCGTTTGCTGTTGTGCCTGTTTCACCAACTCATCAACGTATTTGCGCGCTTCTTCCGTCGTCATTTCCCCGCGAGAAATCATTTCATCGGCTAATTTTTGGGCTTGATTTCTTAATTCTTGTAAATTTACTTCAGCTTTTTCGGCGGCATAAGTAGCAATACCTACGCCCAAATAAACTGCTTTTTTGACTAAATCACCTAAGTTGGCCATAGCAAAAATCCTGAATCGATCGCTCTTACTTCCTAGAATAAACGATCCTTCTCCCAAATGGAGATGGGTTTTGGGTGTCAGTGAACAGTGAACAGTAAACAGTAATCAGTGAACGCTTGCGCCTCTAATGTGACACCGTGAACATTTTTCAGCCAATATCCAAGAGAGCCATCAGTGAACTAAAAACTCACATCTGATAACTGATAACTGATAACTGATAACTGGTAACTGATCACTGATCACTGATGAGGTAAAGTTTTGTAAAGAGATGAGGTGGTGGGGACAGCCAAAGTGATCGCTATAAAGATTAAATTTTAGTCAAATTGCTGGTTTTTCGCCCTTAAAGCGACTATAAAGCCTCATTAGGTCAAAAATGACCTAAATAGTTTGATTAAGCTCAAAATCACTAAATATTGCGGCTAGATGACGGCAGCTGGCGGCTGGTTGAATCGATTTGTGTTCAACCTAAGCAAAGATTAAACTAAAGAATCGAGACAAGATTCCCGATTTAATCACAAAAAACTATGTTTCCTATTCATCGCCCCCGTCGTCTGCGTCAAACCCCTCAAATGCGCCGTTTGGTGAGTGAAACCGTCTTGACAGCCAATGACTTTATCTATCCTCTTTTCGCCACGGCGGGGGAAGGTATTGCCCAGGAAGTAAAATCGATGCCGGGGGTGTACCAATTATCAATCGATAAAATTGTTGACGAAGCCAAGGAAGTGCGGGATTTAGGAATCCCAGCGATTATTTTATTCGGGCTGCCGGAAAGTAAAGACACAGAGGCGACGGGAGCATGGCACGATCATGGTATTGTGCAAAAAGCGGCCACAGCGATTAAAGAGGCAGTTCCCGATTTACTCATTGTCGCCGACACTTGTTTGTGTGAATATACCAACCATGGTCATTGTGGTTATCTGCAAACGGGAGATTTAACCGGCAGGGTGTTAAACGATCCTACTCTGGGATTATTGCAAAAAACCGCCGTTTCGCAGGTAAAAGCGGGAGTGGATATCATTGCACCGTCGGGAATGATGGATGGTTTTGTGCAGGCAATTCGTCAAGGATTGGATGAGGCGGGTTATAGTGATACACCGATTCTTTCCTATACGGCTAAATATGCCTCTGCCTATTATGGTCCGTTTCGGGATGCGGCTGATTCTACCCCCCAATTTGGCGATCGCAGAACCTACCAAATGGATCCGGGTAATGCCAGGGAAGCCTTAAAAGAGGTGGAATTAGACGTATTAGAGGGAGCAGATATGTTAATGGTGAAACCTGCTCTATCTTACCTGGATATTATCTGGAGAATCAAGGAAATGACTAATTTACCCGTGGCTGCCTACAATGTGTCGGGGGAATATTCAATGATTAAAGCGGCGGCGTTAAATGGCTGGATTGACGAAAAACGGGTGACTTTAGAGACTTTAACCAGCTTTAAACGGGCTGGTGCTGATATTATCTTAACCTACCACGCTAAGGATGCCGTACGCTGGTTAGCAGAGGGTTAAATCGGAAAGGTGACAATTTTTGGCTAACCGATCAGGATAAGGAGGCGGTGAGGTTGCTACTATTAATTCTAGGGATTACCTGAAAAAAATACTTTCCAATATCGGGGACTATTTTAAGACTAAACCAGTTCACCGCTTTCTTGCAAAGAGTGGAGACGCTGATAGATTCCCTGCTGATTTAATAATTGATCATGGCTACCGATCTCGACAATACGACCATTATCCAAGACAACAATTTGATCAGCTTCTCGAACGGTACTGAGACGGTGAGCGATAATAATCGTGGTGCGAGTGCCTAAAATGGATTTCATGGCTAGTTGAATGGCTCTTTCTGACTCATAATCTAAGCTAGAAGTGGCTTCATCAAAAACTAACACATCTGGATCAACAATTAAGGCCCTAGCAATTCCTAAACGCTGTCTTTGTCCCCCCGAAAGACGCAAGCCCCTTTCCCCTACAATAGTGGAATAACCATTAGGTAATTCCTGAATAAATTCATCGACACGGGCAATTTTACAGGCTTCTTCTACCTTCTCAAAGCTAATATTAGGATTACCGTAGATGAGATTTTCTAACACCGTACCATTAAAAACATCTACTTCTTGATGGACAATCGCTAACCGTCGCCGATACCAAGTCACATCTAAGCAACGAATATCCTCACCATCCATCATAATTTGCCCTTGATTCGGTTCAAAATAGCGAAAAAGTAACTTAACTAAAGTGGATTTTCCCGAACCAGATTTTCCCACTAATGCCACGGTTTGATAGGGTTCAATCAGCAGATTAATATCCTTAATAATGGTTCTTTCTGGACTATAACCAAAGCTAAGATTACTTAATTCTACTTTCCCCATAAAACGATAGGGATTGTGTTGGGTATGATCGGCTAAAAGACTACCAGCATCAGTGCCACTGGGCAAGTTGATAAATTCGTGCAGACGTGCCATAGAAGCATAGCGACGAGCAAAAGTTTCTGCCATTTGAGATAGGGGATCTAATTCCGCATAGGCCATACTAGCGAGGGTATAGGTGGTGATAAAATGCCCGAGCGAGATTTTCTGTTGGACGGTAGCTAGGAGAGTAAAGAAAAATACTCCAAATAAACTAGCTTGGACGAGGGTTTTTTCCCAAGTAATTAAGTCCACATAACCCTTATGAATGCGATAGATAACGTAGGTAAATTCTCTCTCTAAACGCTGTTTCTGACGATATAATTCCTGTCCTTCTGTGGCAAAAGCTTTGACAGTCTTGATATTAGTAATAATCTCAGAATTGCGACTTTGGGTATTTTCGATGTGCCGATCAAGAATTCTTTCTTTTTGCATTAAATCTTTTAAATCTCTCAAAATAAAAGCTACAATTAATACAAAAGAAATAAAAAAAGCAAGGGCGATCTGCCATTGAATTACCCAAATAACAATAAAGATACCGAAAACTCTCAACAATTTTGGGATCATCATTCCCGCCACTTCGGGATAAGTCCAAGTGTGGTTTTCTATCCCTTTGGCAATCCGGTTAGCGATGCGTCCAGGATTATTTTCGTCGTAAAAAGACAGGGGTAAGGTAAGAATTTTGGCAATAATTTTTTTGAGATGATCTCGTCGCGCCCTTAAAGATATTTCCCAGTGAAACCATACACCCAGCCACGGCTGAATTGGTGCCTTAATTACCGTGGTTAGGAAAATTAAGCCTAATAATACTGCCAAACTAACCCACTTTTCTGAGGCAAAGGGAGTTAAAACCATGGTGCGATCAACCAAAGATTGCACGAATCCATCTAAAGGCTGATGAGAAAGAACATTAAGAATCTGTCCGACAGCGTAGGGAACCATCAGATCAATAATTTCAAAGACACTCGCTGCACCAATACTCAAAAAGGCGGCTTTTTGATAATTGCGATAGTAACTGAGAATATTCCGTAAGGAAGCCATAACATCAAGTAAATTGCCAATTTTTAACTTCTATCTGGTAACTGCTAACTGAAGAGACTGAAGGCACTTTTATCATTGTTTTTCTAGAGTTACTATTGCAGTACAATACTACAAAAATGTGCTGACTTAGAAATTTGTAGGACAAAAGCCTTGTCATAGTCTTGTATTCTCAATCACAGTCCGTACCACATTTTCACCCAGCTATCAGTCGGGAGACGATTTAATTAGAACCACTTACTTATACAAAAAGTGTTTTAACTAAAATTCTCCAAAGCTTCAAATTGACGTAAAGCAAGACTAGAACCTTGATTCCAGCCTAATTCTACATAATAGGGAAAAAGTTTCTTGATATTTATATCGGGAAAGAGAAGACTATTTTCCCTTTCTTGATAACTATCTTCTATTAACAAATATATTTTTAATTCTTCCCGACGATAAACCCACAATTCAGGGATTTTCAACAATTGATAAGCACCTACATCAGTCAGGGAAGTAAAATCGACTTCTATAGCTAAATCGGGAGGAGGATCGATAGTTAAATGAATTCTCTCTTTGCCTAAAATTGCTTGTCTATTATCAATATAAAAACAAGTATCTGGTTCTAATCCCGCTTCCCCCGGAATTTTCAAGGTAATCGGATCAAAACATTGCCAGTCTTTACCTTGACGACGGAGGATAATTTTTACTAAATCCCTTAATGTATCAACACGATTGCCATGACTTGGTAAAGGAGACATAAGCCTAATTTCTTGAGTTTTGCGATTAAAATAGAGTTTGGGATAGGTTTTCTGGAGACGTAAACTCAGCAATCTTTCGTAATCTTCCCAAGTCTGATGCGGAAAAATAACTTGACTGCCCGGAGATAAAGATAAAGTATTTTCGTTGAGAGTAATTAGTAGCATTTTGGTAATTATCCTTGATTTTTTCCTGTGGGATTTAACTAATTTCGCTCTGGCAACCAATGCCTATCAAGCATTTGTTCTAGGGAATAGGGACAATTTAGAGGGAAATTGTGAGGAGATATTTCAGTTTTTTGCCCAACAATAAAAACGGCATCTTGATAGATTTTTTCTTGGTTATCTAGGAGATATTTTTCTAGATTGGTGCTTAAGTATCCATTTAGCTGAACTCTAAAAGTGGCTATTTCTCCTTGCCAATGCCGATGATTTAATTCAAATTCTTCTGACCAATATTGCCACAGCAAAAGATGAATAATTATCTGTCTTAAAAAACTCTCAACTCGATGTTTATCCCGTTTGCTCAAAGCCTCCAACTCCTCGATTAAATGTTGAATATCCAACTCAGCTAGACGATTTTCCTTGAGAAGTTTAATTGTTTCAGTCAACCAGAGATGTTCATCTTGTTCGTAGAGAAATTGTAACTGATTTAGCCAAGTATCTCTTTTCATATTTTTTCGGCTGAGGAGACTTCTAAAACTGCTTTCGGGTAGGCAATGCGTCGATGGTGGAATTGTTGCCAAACCTGCACAAAAACCTCGGCAATAATCGGTAATTCCTCTTGACGAATACCACTATCTACTAATTGTTGCTCGCGCCATCGGGCCTGAAAAATCTTTTTGATCATATCCATGGCTTGTTCTGGGGAGGCCTCCTTCAGCGATCGCAAAGCGGCCTCGCTACTATCGGCCAACATGACGATCGCCGTTTCTCGCGATTGGGGAATCGGACCATCGTAGCGAAAGGCCGCCTCATCGACGATTTCTTGACCATTTTGGGCGGATTTTTGCAGAGCTTGCTGATAAAAATAGGAAATTAAGAGATTGCCTTGGTGTTCGGGAATAAAATCGCGAACCACTCGCGGTAAACCGTGTCTGCGGGCCATGACTAACCCTTCGCTAACGTGCTTTTTAATAATCTCGGCGCTGACGTAGGGATCGTTAATTTCATCGTGTTTATTCGGGCCACCCATTTGATTTTCAATAAAACCGAGGGGATCGTGCATTTTCCCGATATCGTGATAAAGGGTTCCCGTGCGAATTAATTCCACATTACAGTGCAGTTTTCGGGCGGCCGCTTCAGCTAAACAGGCGACAAAAAGGGTATGTTGAAAAGTACCCGGCGCTTCCGTGGCCAAACGTTTGAGCAAACTACAATTAGGATTGGACAACTCCACCAGACGAATGGGAGTCACCACATCGAAACAGCGTTCCAAATAGGGGGATAATCCTAGGGCGATTACCGTCCAAGCTATTCCCGATAGACCATAGACGAGTGCCGTGGGTAGTAGAGTATAGATGATCGTGCTGGCCGTGGCGCTAACGATTAGGTAGGTGAGCAGATAAACACCCCCTTGACTGACTCCGATTCCCATTCCTAGTAGCGATAATTCATCCCGGGAGCGCAATTTTCCTGCTATCATGGCCGCTAATAGTCCCCCGATCGTCCCGGCGATTAAATCGGCGCTGATACCTTGGATGCTGAATAGGGAAAGACCGGCAGTTAAGAGGACTTGGGTGACGGCCAGAGTCGGGCCATAGAAACTGCTGACTAATAAACCCACGGCTGCCAGATTGGTAAAGGGAATATGGGCGATCGCTAGGATCGGTGTGGTAAAACTCAGTAAACCCAAGAGAAGAAAATCCCGGTGACGCAGGGGCCGATGGAGACGTTGAGCAACGAGGCAAAAAGTCCCGATCGCGCCGGTGACAAGGATTGCCGTTGACCCTAAACCCATCCAGTTAATGCCCCGTTCGCTTAAACCAAAGCCATCGATGAGAACAAACTGAGCTTGAGTAATTTTTTCGCCTGCTTTAACGATAATTTGACCGGTTTGAGCATTAGACATGACCATATCTACCGCTTCCACCGCTTTAGTGGCTTGTTCTTTGGTTGCCTCCCGATCTTCTATCAGGTTCGTTTGTCCCCCTAGGACTGCCAGAAGGATATTTTCGGCTAAAAGCTGCTGACGACGGTTTAGGCGATCGCTGCTAATCTGCACGGCGATGGTATCCTGTAGGTGACTGGTGGAAATCCCGGGGGGAATGCCTTGTACCAAAATCCGGCGACCCGCTTGCAGGACGGCTTTTTCTAGGTTTTGCCACTCTCGATCGCCCATTTGGTCCGCTGCGATCAGATCGGCGTATTTGAGGTTATTTAAGCTGGAATGCTGATAATTTTGGCTGGTTTGCTCGTATGCTTGCCCTAATTGATTGATAAATTGCTCAAAGTTTCCCTTCTTCACGCGCTGACGATCGGCTTGGATTTCCTGCATAGCATATTCCTGTTCTTTTGTCAAGGATTTTGCAAAAGATTCTTTATAGTTGAGGCCGCTTTGTAGAGTTGACCATTGAGCGGTAGAAAAGGTGAGCAGCGTTCCCAGTGTGGCGTTAGAAATAGTCCTGCTCAGTAAAATCGAATTTTTTGGCAGAATTGGGCTAATTTGACTTAATTGCCCCAAAGTATCCCGCAGCGATCGCTCAATCTGGGCAGTGATTTGGGGGTCTCTTTTCAGTCGGGGAAGCAGTCCAGCCCGAATTTTTTGGCGTTTGAGGTCGGTGGTTTCTTGGTCTTGAAAACTGGCATCTTCGGGGGCGATAATTGTGACCAGAGAAATAGTCCCGACGGCTAATTTCGGCTGATTATAGAAACGATAACCGACCACGCTAGTCAGACAACCGACGGTAAACAGGAAGATTAAGGGTCGTCGCAGTTTACCCAGGGAGTAAGAGCGAGATTTTCGGGCAGAATCAGGAAAAACAGTGAAAGAATGCAGAAAATGATTCATAAATTCCAGCTAAATTCTATAAACTGCGCCACCATGCCCAGAGGAAAAATACCAGCAATTTGGTTGTGGGTTCCCTTTTCTATTTTAAGGATTCCCTGTGCAAAAAAATTTTTTCTCGAAAGGTAAGCTGCCCGCGCATTTAAATTGCTTGTTGAGATAAGGCACTCATGCAAGAGGCAAAAGGGAAAAGAGGTAATAAATAATCGGTTTTTAATAACCGGATTTAGTATAACCTATCCCTAACCCTACTTTTTCAGCAAACCCTAAGTCATTGACCCTAAACTAATACGCTTGTACTATAGCTTGCCCAAAAAATTCCGGAAAAGGGAATGATGGTAAAAAAAGGGGGAAAGGGTGACAGAGACTCCCAGCACCGCACACCACGGGAAAGTTAGACAAGGAGAGATTATTTTGATTGATTTCCCTTAATATTGTTGAAAGCTTGCCCACTTTTAGTAAGTGTCATTTTTAACCTTTATTGTTTAAAGAGGGATGGCGGTTTCTAGGGAAATTTTCAGATTCCTGTTCTCAGAAATCCTATAGTTAAGTTTTTCAAAACCAATAACTTCGCCTTTTTGATTTTTCATTAAAATAACTTCGTCGCCGGTTTCTTCGCAGAGATATTCCGAGGAGCGATCGCCAAAGCACACGGTTAAGGTATTGCCCATCGGATCATAATAAACGTTTACTTCTGCCATAAAATTTCCCCTTCTTTAATTGCATCGGTGGGATAAGTGGTAATTAGGAAGCCATCACCATTGAGTTTTCGGATAATGGCACAGAGCCAACGTTTTGGTCGTTGAAGTTGATAAAAAAGATAAACATTGGGGTCACTGCTATTCAGCAAACTCTAAATAATCAGTTTTTAATAACCAGATTTTAGTATAACCTATCGCTGAAACCGGAGATTTTCTATCCGAATGCTTCGCCCCTACTTTTTCAGCACAGAAAACGGGTTTCTCCGAGAAACCCGTTTTCTGCTCAGGGGGGCAGGGGGGATCGAACCCAAATAACCAGATTTAGTATAACTCCTAAATCAATACACTTGTGCTATATTTCCTCAAAAAAATTCCGGAAAAGGTCAAGAGGGCAAAAGAGCAAAGAGTCAAAGCCCTGGGGAGACACACGCAACCCGAAAACCGATGTTGCTGATGCCGACGTCGGGGTCGCTCCTGATGCGGCCGGCAGAACGACAGATATCAGGGATGTAGTCCCAAGAACCGCCGTGTACTGCGCAGCGGCACTTATCTGTCAAGAGTTTTTTTGTACTAATTGGTAGACTTTAATAACGATTATCATTATTGTTTTCGTCCCAAACGCTTCCGTCTCTCGGCGGCTCACGAGGGATCAGGTTTAAGGTCTTTCTCTACTTTTAAATCGGTGCGGGAGGCAACTGCTCTCCACTGGGCCTGGGTGATGGGATACTTGCCCATGAAAAAGGTGGGGACAGTAACCTCATGTTGAGGGCGTTCATCCTTAAAACTAATCGCCAATTCAAAAATGAAACGCATCAACCTCAAGAGTTGACAAAGAAAGGCTCATCAGGTACTGTCTGATCATTAACAAACACAAATCAGACCCAAAAACGAAGCCCCAACACCTTAACACAGAACAAAGAAACTTGCTCTACCAACTTAGTCAGGAGGGAAATTTATCTCAACGGCAAATGGCCGTCTGGCTCGGATGTCATCAAAGCACGATATCACGAGAATTAAGAAGGAATCAAAGTTCCCTAGGCTGCTATCTACCTGACACAGCACAAGCTGAAAGCGAGACGCGCACCAAAAATGCCAAACAACCCTTTAAAAATGTCAGCAAGGCTACCTTAGAGTTGGTAAAAGAAGGATTGAAAAATTATCATAGTCCTGAACAAATAGCAGGTCGTCTGAAAAAAGCTGGTCAAGAATCGCTCAGTCATGAAACCATCTATCAAATGATCTATCAAAACTATCGAGACTGTGGAAAGTATCAAGAATGCCTACGCGGCCAGACGAGGAAAAAGAAAGAGTCGAAATGGAGCAAAAAGTAAGCGCGGAGGGATTCTGGGGCGTGTAGATATCAGCGAGCGACCAGCAATTGCTGACCAGAAAACCGAAATCGGTCATTGGGAAAGTGACACAATGATTGGAGGCAATCATCTAGGAGTTCTCGTTACTCATGTGGACAAAGCCTCGAAATTTTTAGTAGCAGGATTAGCCAAAAACAAAACCGCATCGGAAATCAATAGAGTCACAGAAAAACTTTTTCAAGAGATTCACCCTGACAAAAGAAAAACCTTTACTTGTGACAACGGCAAAGAATTTTGTGGACATCAAGAGTTGAGTCAGAAACTAGGAGCAGATTTTTATGAGTGCTACTCCTTATCATTCGAGGGAGAGGGGATTAAACGAGCATACCAATGGACTGTTAAGACAATTTTTCCCCAAGGGGACAAATTTTAAAATTGTTAAGCCAGAGCAGGTGGAAAGAGCCGTAAACTTGATTAACAATCGTCCTCGAAAATGTCTTGACTATCAGACCCCCAATGAGGTATTCTATAAAGGTAGATCAGACAGTGATGCAATTCAGACTTGAATCGGCCATCGGATAACATGGCCAGAAAAAGATTTTCGGATTTAGAGCGGGTCTATGATGCTTTAAAACTGGGGAACGTTAACGTCAATTCCTTACCCCAGAATTTAGACTTTGTAAAATATACTAAATGGCACCAAGGTGACGGACCGGAGCGAAATATCGTTAGACCTAAACTAAATGGAGAGGTCGCGGTAGGGGTAAAATCGTTTGGGTTCGGATTTGATGATGATGAGGCTAAACAATTAGTAACCCTCTCTGGTCGCTCGATCGCTTTTGTAAATGGATTTGGCCCTAAAGCTAAATTCGGTGTAATCACGAGCGGATTAAATGATTACTTTAAAGATGGTAGCTTCGTACTGGCTAAAGCTCGCATTGCGACAATTGTTGCCGGAACTACTGAAACATCAAAGATCACAGGGCGAAAATACAAAAGTAAGACCGGGCAAGCTTATACAGTCCCCATGGGGCAGAATTCTGCGTCACTTCGCTATCAGCAGGCGATTAATTCTATTTTAACCGATGCCGTTTTTAACGGTTCTAACGCTACTCATACCGTGAGCTTTGAACCGGAGAGATATCGCCGTGATTAACGTAAATCAAGTCAAAGAAAGAATGCGTCTGTGGACTCCAGAAAAACTCTTTGAGGTTTCTTCTACGGAAACCTCAAAGAGTTTAATCATTTGTGGGGAAGCGTTGGTAGATTTTTTTTCTTTAAAAATTACTCCGACAGACTACCTTGATATGATTGAAAGTTGCGGGGTAAATGTTGATGAATATTTAGAGATAATCAACGAGAACCTGTATGACATCGTATAACGCTAGTAATCCTAATAACTGGCAATCTGTTTGGAATGGAAGCTTTACAGCAGAACCAGCACCGGGAAACAGACCAGAATTAGAGGGATATTTTCCTTTACCAGAAATTCTCGTGCCGATTCAGTTAAGCGCTGGGTTACTTGCTTTTTACGCGACAAGTCAAGGTGCTGATCCTAAATAGAAGTTTGCGGCTAACGTTAAGCGCAAATATGCCACGGGTTTAACTGTGGGGGGAAACCCTGACGCGGTGGTGGATAGTAAGCGAATTTTTTTAAATCAATTTTCGCTGCTAAGATACCCTGTTAATTTTGGATCGAGCTATTCATTATTGATCTCGGTTCCTTATTGGCATAGACAAATTTCATTGTATTTATGGGAATACACTGGAATGATTATTGAGCCAGTTGCTCAAAAACTCAATTTAATTTTGGAGAGATTGCCAGTACCATGATTTTTATTTTGTTAGCCCTTGTTTTTCCTTTATTTTGTGAAGAATGTCTCAAAAAAACAAAATTTCTTGGCTTTTTATTTTCTCGGAGTTAATTGCTGCTATTTCCTTGACTTTAGTTCTCCCAGAGGAAAAATTAATCATTGCTTTATCAAGTCCTAGTGCTTTAATTGGTGCTGGTTTAGCTCAATGGTCTTCTTCTTCTGAATCAAAAGAGGAAGATAAATGACTAACACTAGGATAGTTAACTGGGGTATCCTTTATCCAAAAAACTTTTAGTTCATACCTAAGATATATCATACCCAATTCATACCCATTTTTGGTGCCACTAATTCCTGGAAGCAGAGAACAGGAAACAGCAATAGTTTTAATATTTCGTAATATTTATTAACACAGTGACCCGAAATTTATGACCACCTACTGATCCTATTCAAATACTTCCTTGACGGGTTCGATAATAAACCATTCATGATAGACAATTGCCAGAAAAAAATTCTCATCCTTAACTTTATCACATACCGAGATAAAGCCAGAAAAAAAAGGGTCATCGTCATAGGTTGTATCTTGGAGAAAGAGGGTGACAGAATTCCCTGATTCACTCCAAACTGACCGCAGAATTCTAATATTAGGGTGCGAGGAACGCTCAACAGGCAAAAGAATCCAGCGTCCTGCGACCTCAATAAACTCGACATCGTGATATCTCAAAACTGATTTCCAATCTTCGGGTCCCTCATGCTTTTCAATAATTCTGTCCCAACGAACAGCTTGGATTTTTTCTAAAGCAGTGGACGATAAATCAGCAAACTTCATGATGGCCACCTGTATTATTTTCTAGGATTATTTTATCACTTCTCCCTAAATCTTGAATTTCTCTTAACTCAGCTGAATTTGGCTAACGCCTTTTGAGTTGAGCGAGTGCTAATCGCTTCACAAAGCACTGCTCTCTCATGAAATCAAGGAGAAAAAACCATGAACGCTACAATTAATGAAGTTCTCTTGCCAGTCTTTCTTTTCGCTGTCTATTTCTGTGCTGTTTCTACTCTGATGTATCATCCACAGAACCTAATGACAATTTATCGAGAAATTCCTGAAACCTCATCTCAATCTAACTCAATCATCCCTGTAGATGAGTTCCCTCTCAATCAACCATTAACCACAGAATCAACCGAAAAAAGTTCTCTCGTTGTCGCAAGTGAAAACCTCTCTTTTGAGCCAGATATTCCTGAAATCAAGGAAGAGGAAATTACTGATTCCGGGCAACAAAACAATCTTCACCTTCAAACCGAGACAATCATTAACAACCTCAACAAACGACAAAGCCGTCAACTCTGTAAACCCCTAGGCATCCAACAAAAACATGGCAAAGTTGAAAAGACCTTAACCTTCATCAAAGCAGAAATTCGTAGCATCTTCAAAGATGAACCAGAAAGAGTGATCGCCACCATTGCTGGAGAAGCTCCCAGAACTCATTTTTATCCCACCTGAAACCAGTGTAATTACCGACAAAATAACCAGCTAACGCTCGTACTAAGCAGGATTAAAACCAAAAGAAGGTGATTAACCTGCCTAGATACATCAGGCGAGTCCTCCTAGAACTTGCCCTTTAGCTGTTACTTAGACCTCCTGCAAAAATAGGAACTGATTATGTACAATAAAGTAAAACACTCAGAAAAACCATGACTTACGAAAAAGTAAAAAATTTGAATCCAGAAGAGTTTAAACGCTTTTGTGG
>SFAU01000166.1 GCA_007096045.1 Microcystis novacekii Mn_MB_F_20050700_S1
GCAGTTAACCAAGAGTTACCAAGTTTTAAGGCGCTGGGGAAAGATGGACTGTGTCGCCTGCTGTTTTTCGAGACTCGTCTCCTCTATCAGCTTTTAACAGACAATTTGCTAAAGTGATTGTTGACAGATAAAACCTGCGATCGCATTTATCTGTCCGTGGCACTGGAGGTCTTCTCGCCCAAGGTGATAAGATAAAAAACTAAGTCTTTGAAAATATGACAAAGGATTTATCTATCATGACACCCTCTTTAGCTAACTTTCTCTGGAGCCTTGTTTTAGGTGCGGTTATCGTCCTAATCCCTGCCACTATCGGTTTGATTTTCATCAGTCAATACGACAAGATCAAACGCACTTAATTTAATCTAACTCTAAAATGCCTAGACCGATTCCGTCTGGGCATTTTAGCTAATTTTGGAACTGGCAAGAGCGATCGCACCGACTACCCGATATCCCTCTGTTTGTAAAACCTGTACAGCTTCCTCGATCGTGGTTCCCGTGGTATAAATATCATCAATTAAGAGAATCGGCACTGATTTCGGTAAATTTTTCCCCAGTTGAAACGCCGCTTGCATCGTCTTTTTTCTTTCCTCGGCTGCCATACTAAACAAGGCTGCCGTGTTCTTAATCCGAATTAATCCGCGACTAGCCAGAGGATAACCGGTTAAACGACAAAAACCTTCGCCAATGACTTCTGCTTGATTAAAACCCCTTTCCTTGAACCTTTCTGGATGGAGAGGGATAGGAATCACCGTCAAACGTTTATCGGTAAGGGGAGGACGAAGCAGCCAAGTTTCCCCCATGCAACTGCCTAGCAAAGAGCCGAGAGCGGGATGGCGATCGTATTTTATTTTAGCGATCGCCTGTTTTAATTTACCTTCATAGCGTCCCCAGATAAACAGGGGAATAGAACCACGCCAGAGAAAAAGCGGGTTATTCTGACGATAGGACTGTAATTGTCGCCCACAATCACGGCAAAGCTCTCGATCGCTCTGCCGTTGACAAAGAGGACAGGGAGACTTAAGAAATAAAGCGAGAAAAGGTTCGAGCATGGGAAGCAAAAGTTTTAGCTAGATCATGACTTCCATCGTCAAAAACGGTCAAATAATGGGGATTACTCCGCTCGATCGAAAGACTGATTCCTTGCGCTCCTTCGGACTCTAGATCTTGGAGATAACCCCCCTGATGCTGTTCTGCTTCCTCAAAAGAAGCAAAGGGACCAAAATAGTAGATACAGTGGGGGGAGAGCGAGGTAATTTTCAGCCACCAAGGTGTATTATCGTCAGAAATTTTATTTGTCTGCAAGAAAGATAAAATCATGTTCTGGTATTGATAGGGTACAGGGATTGCAGGAATCAAGGATAGGTTTGAGGAACTTTGCCCCTATAATTCCGATTTGCTGGCCAAAAAATCGAGCTTTTGGCCAAAGAGAGTCTTTTTATCGTATTAGATTAACAAGGGGATCGGTGGCAAAATCAAAAGAGATTCTAAAAATTCTCCTCGCCCAAGGGGAAGCGGATCGAGATAGGATAGTAAAAAGTTTTTTTTGTAGAAAGCTAAGGGGATCAGATAACTATGAGCCAGATCACAAACACGGATAAGAGTCTTGAGGCGATGAAGAATTTTGCCGAACAGTACGCTAGACGTACAAATACTTACTTCTGTAGCGATCTCTCGGTGACAGCCGTAGTAATTGAGGGATTAGCGCGTCATAAGGACGAATTAGGCGCTCCTTTATGTCCCTGTCGTCACTACGAAGACAAAGAAGCGGAGGTAAAAAATACTTTCTGGAATTGTCCCTGTGTGCCGATGCGGGAACGGAAAGAATGTCACTGTATGCTATTTATTACCCCCGATAACGAGTTTGCTGGGGAAGAACAGGTAATTTCCCTCGACTATGTCCAAGAAGTCCGCGAATCGATGAAGGGGCATTAGTTAGGGCAATGACAGCCAGCGCTTTTGGGCAAGGAATCGACGAATTTAATCGCCAGCAATTCTATGCTTGTCATGATACCCTAGAGGCTTTGTGGATGGAGTCCGCAGAGCCTGAAAAAACCTTTTATCAAGGCATTTTGCAGATTGCTGTCGCTTGTTACCATCTAGAAAATAATAACTGGCGCGGGGCGGTAATTCTTTTGGGAGAAGGAGTTAGACGTTTACAACACTATCAACCCGATTACGAGGGGATCAACGTGACGCACTTGGTCGGGGAGAGTTTGGATCTATTAAACTTTTTACAGAATCTCGATCCCCAAGCTTTACCGGCAGTGCTAGAAGCGATGAAAAGCAATCAGGAACATCCTCATCCCCACGTTGCTCGCTCTATCTGTTCTCTGCCGAAAATCCTCAAAAGTCATCCCCTTCTCTAAACAGTTAGATTAGTTAGTCAATACAATTACCTCTAAGTAGGTGGGTGTTAAAAATTGTCAGCACCCCCCTGAACAAGGGGGGATTAGGGGGGGATCAAAGACAAAATCTATCTTCAATTTAATTGAAACCATTTACTTATAGGTGACATTTCTATGAGAGCAAGATACACAAAAATCAGCGGATGGCTAGTTGCCCTCGTTTCTACGGGCTTAATGATGGGATTGGGCATTTCTCCCTTAGTCAAGGCACAGCAGAACATTGTACCAGGTAATGCCATGACAGTGCGATCGGATATTCAAGAGGCGAACTCAAAAACGGGGGTAATTACTGCTCGGGGTAACGTACAAGTGTTCTATCCTGCCCGCAAAATGCAGGCCACTTCTGCTCAAGCTCAGTATTTTAGCCGCGAACGTCGTTTAGTGATGACGGGTAATGTTTACGTTTTGCAGGAAGGCAACAGTATCCGCGCCGAAACGATGACTTATCTAGTCGATGAGGGTAGATTTATCGCTACTCCCCAAACCAGTCAGCAGGTGGAGTCAATTTATTTAGTCCAAGATAACGAAACCTCCCCCCAACCGGCTGCTTCCCCGACACCCGCACCCCTACCTTCCCCTTCCCTCCCCGCTGCCCCAATTATTAACCCGCAGTGATGGGGAGTCAGGAATCAGGAATCAGGAGACAAGAGACTCCGAGACTCCGAGACTCCGAGACTCCGAGACAGAATTGAGGAGTCAGGAGATTGCTTTTATTTATTCTCCCCATCCCCCATCCCCCATCCCCCAACCCCCAACACCCGATCAAGATGACTTTAGTATTAGAAAATATCCATAAATCCTACGGTAAAAGGCTCGTGGTTAACCGAGTGAGTATTACTGTTGCCCCGGGGGAAATTGTCGGGTTATTAGGACCAAATGGTGCGGGGAAAACTACAACTTTTTATATCGCCACGGGATTAATTAAACCGAATCAAGGGCGCGTTTGGCTCGATCAAAAAGAAATTACCAAATTACCCCTTAATCAGAGGGCGCGTCTGGGTATTGGCTATCTGACGCAGCAGGCCAGTATTTTTCGTTATTTAACTGTATCAGAAAATATTCAGTTAGCCCTAGAACAGTCGGGAGTTCCCTTTTCCCAACGGGCAAATCGTCTCTATGATTTATTAAAAGAATTTCGCCTCGATAAGATTGTTGGCACTAAAGGCGCTTACGTTTCCGGAGGAGAAAGAAGAAGGACGGAATTAGCTCGCGCTTTAGCGGTGGGAGTCAACGGGCCAAGATTTTTGTTATTAGATGAACCTTTCGCTGGGGTGGATCCGATCGCTGTGTCTGAGATTCAAGCGATGATTGCTGGTTTAAGGGATCGTCAGATGGGAATTTTAATTACTGATCACAATGTGCGAGAAACTTTGGCTATCACTAATCGGGCTTATATTATGCGCGAAGGGCAGATTTTAGCGGCGGGAAGTGGCGAAGAACTTTATAATAATCCTCTGGTGCGTCAGTATTATTTGGGGGATAATTTTTTCAGATAATTGTTATTAATAAAAAATCGCTGCATTATATCATGAAAGTTAGCAATTGGCAAGGAAATTTAAGTAGAATACCCGGATTTAGTATCTTAGACCGCTATATTTTTGTCGAGTTATTATTGCCCTTTCTATTTGGTATGGGTTTATTCACTTCTTTGGGAGTGGCGATTGGCACTTTATTTGATTTAGTGCGACGGATTACTGAATCGGGTTTACCTTTTACTTTGGCCCTAAAAATTCTCTTATTAAAAATGCCAGAGTTTATCGTTTTAGCCTTTCCCATGTCGATACTTTTAGCAGCTTTAATGGCCTACAGTCGTTTAGCCAGTGATAGCGAATTAATTGCTTTTAAAAGTATTGGAATTAGTGTTTATCGCCTAATAATTCCCGCCATTGTGCTAAGTTTAATAGTGACGGGATTAACCTACGTTTTTAATGATTATGTGGCTCCAGCTGCCAGTTATGAAGCTAATGCTACCATGACGAAAGCTCTGCGACCAAATCGCAAATCTTTTATTGAAGATAATATTATTTATCCTGAATACGGCAAAGTGCGGCCAACGGATGGAGGGGAAGCGCAAACGGTATTAAGAAGGTTATTTTATGCCGAAAGATTTAACGGTCAAGAAATGTTAGGTTTAACCATTCTCGATCGCACCCAACCGGAAGTTAATCAAATTATTACCTCAGAATCAGCTTCTTGGAATATTGAAAAAAATATCTGGGATTTTTATAACGGCACAATTTATCTAATTGATCCTAATGGTTCCTATCGTAATATTGTCCGCTTTCAACATCAACAATTAGCCCTACCTCGTACCCCTTTAGATTTAGCTTTTCGAGGCCGAGATGGTTCAGAAATGACCCTCAGACAAGCGCAGGAATACCTAAAAATACTGCAATTAAGTGGCAATCCCACCAAAATTAGAAAACTACAGGTTCAAATCGAGCAGAAAATATCTTTACCCTTTGTTTGTTTAGTTTTTGGGATGATTGGGGCAGCCTTGGGATTACGTCCCCAAAATTCTAATAAAGCCACCAGTTTCGGTATTTGTATTGTCCTAATTTTCTCCTATTATCTCCTATCTTTTGTCACCAGTTCCTTAGGCATTGGCGGAGTTTTAACCCCCTTGATGGCCGCTTGGTTGCCCAATATTTTAGGATTAACTGCTGGAGGAATTTTGTTACTTCAATCCGCTAAGTAATTCAGGGTTAGCGCTGGGAATAAAAATTGATAATCATCAAATTTCTAAAGCTAATTTGTATAAACGACTGCGGGATAAATTAGTAACTTGTGCTAATTGTCTGCTGGCTTGCGATCGACTAACTCCCCGTTCTATAATTTGTTTTAATTCCCGTTTTAATTCCTCCTCGGATAATTGGATAGTATCGGCCTGATCGTTGCCCATAACTACGATCGTAAATTCTCCTTTAGGAGTTTTATTATCCCGATATAAATTAATCGCCTCGGCGATAGTTCCTCGCCAAATTTCTTCGTAAAGCTTGGTTAATTCCCGACCTAAAACTATCTTTCTCGTTTGGCCAAAAGTTTCCCGTAAATCCTCCAAAGTCTTAATTAGTTTGTGAGGTGCTTCATAAAAAACCATCGTTCTTGTTTCGGGTTTTAAACTCTCTAAGCGCTCTTGTCTCAGCTTTTCCTTACCCGGAAGAAATCCTTCAAAACAGAATCTTTCCGTGGGTAATCCCGACACGGCTAAAGCAGTAATTACCGCCGTTACTCCGGGGATGGGAACCACTTCGATCTCAGCTTCTATACAAGCTTTAATTAACTCATAACCCGGGTCAGAAATCCCCGGCATTCCCGCATCAGTAACCAAGGCGATATCCTGGCCTTGGCTGAGAATATTTAATAACTGATCGAGACGGGAAAGGCGATTGTGTTCGTGATAACTAATTTGGGTGGTCGGAATATCAAAATGCTGTAATAATTTGCCGGTGTGTCTGGTATCTTCGGCAGCAATTAGAGCGACTTTTTTGAGAGTTGCCAGAGCCCGCCAAGTCAGATCGTCTAAATTGCCGATCGGCGTTCCCACCACATACAATTTACCGAGATTATTCATAAATTGGTTAAAAATAGGCTAAGTAAGAGCAAGGCTTTTGTCGTGTCGCAATTCATTCTTCCTATTCACCCCATGCAACTATAGCGGTTTTCAGTCTGATCAGGTATAGTAAATCCCTTGATAGATAGGCGTTTCAGCGTTTCAATCGGGACTCCCTTCTGTGAAAGCCGCTATATACAAAAACCTTCAACTATTCACCGCCGCCGTCACGATGATAAAACGCCACCCGATCAGTGTCAAGCTGTATCCCTAACAATGGAGCAGTCAAACTAGGGTCTGTGTGAGGAAAGTTTCAGGCACGGTTCTGAAAGAGACCAGCTGGAGGCGACCCCATTCTCGAACCCTAATCAGGGTTGGCTTAATATTGGTAAAAGCTTTGCTAGAAAAGGATTTTGGCACTTTTTTGCCTAAAAAAGTGCCAGAAACAAACGTTGAGAAATTGAAATAGGGGGTCAAAATCCTTGCACTTTCCGGAGGCGAGGCAAAGGGTTCCGCTTCTGGGTGCGCGAGGTTATTCTCTGATTCTGACTTCCCCTGCCGAAGCCTGAGGACCGACGACCCACTCCTAACCCCACCAACAAACTTTTTCAGCCAACCCTAAATATCAACGACGGATTGGTGCCATCGCACCGTCGGCGGCGGCGCGAAAAGGTTCCACTGCCTCGCTATAATCGATCGGTAAAATAGCCACCACGTTATCGTGAGGACGGGGAATAATCACCCAGGTTTCTAAAGCTGCCCCCTCGGTTTTATTGACCGCTTCAATGCCAGCAGCCATAGCGGTTTTTACCTCCTGTACATCCCCACGAATATTGAGGGTAAAACGGGCGCTTCCTGCCCTTAAATAACCAACAATCGTGATCCGTCCTGCTTTTACCATCGCATCGGCGGCCGCTAGAATACCGGGGAAACCTTTGGTCTCGATCGATCCCACCGCGGGTTGGGCTGTCATAAATTAACTCCTAATAACAAAAATCAGATAAGTTCAATTGATAGAATCCAATCTATTTTCCAGTCTTTAACTATAGTCTAGTTTGGGGCCAATCGCTAGGGAAATTAACTGCGAAAACGGTCTGACTTAGCCGTATGCTGCACAGGTAAAACCGCCAGTACATTTTCTGGAGGATTCGGTACGATGTAATGACTGACCACATTACCACCAAAAGCGGTCATCGCCGCCGCTAATCCTGCCTCTACTGCCGGTTTAACCTCGGAAATCGGACCGCGAATCGCCACCAAAAATTCGCCCCTTTCCGCTAGATCGAAATAAACTAGGGTGACTCGTCCCCCTTTAACCATGGCATCCGCCGCCGCTAAAACGGGGGGAAAACCCAACGTTTGAATGACTCCGACCGCCTCGGGCATTTTTCCTGATCTCCTGCGAAAGCAACTTTACATTATACCCCGATCCTGTCTTTATATTTTCTTCTGCAAATCCTCGACCAATCGAGCCTGTTTTTTCTCTAAATACTGTTGATGGGACTGATCGGCCAGATAATAATCTCCTGCGGGTTCGATCAAAGTAACGATATCCTGCTGAAACTTTGCCGATAATTGTAGTTGACGCTTGCAAGCAGTGGCGATTAACTTTTGTTCCGGGGTGTGATAAAAAATAATCGATCGATATTGTTCTCCCCGGTCCGGTCCTTGGCGATTTAACTGAGTCGGATCGTGAATTGACCAAAAAACGGCTAATAACGCCTCATAGCTTATTTCTTGGGGATTATATTCAATTTGTGCCACTTCCGCATGACCAGTAATTCGCGATAACACATCGAGATAACTAGGATTGGGGAAATGTCCCCCCATATAACCCACAGAAGTGACTAAAACCCCCGGTAAACGCCGAAATGCGTCCTCGGTTTTCCAAAAACAGCCGGCCCCAAAGGTAGCTTTTTCGCCGCTATTCATTTCCCCTCACATCCTTGGCAAATTCCACCACTGCTTTTGTAATTGTCTCGCTTAAATTAGCATAAACTTTGGCAAAAGGTGGGGCTTTTTCGGTTAATCCTAGTATATCCGCCGTTACTAACACCTGACCATCACAATTTTCCCCCGCACCGATACCAATCGTCGGGATAGTCAATTTATCGGTAATAATAGCGGCTAAATTGGCGGGAATATGTTCCAAAACCAGGGCAAATACTCCCGCTTTCTCCAAGGCTAAAGCTTCCTCGATTAATCTTTGTGCATCCGATGGAGTTTTTCCCTGCTGACGGTATCCTAAACGATGGACTGACTGGGGAGTTAATCCGATATGACCCATAACAGGGATGCCTATCTCGGTTAAACGGCTAATAGTCTCGATCATAGCGGGATAACCTCCCTCTAATTTTACCCCTTGCACTCCCGCTTCCTTTAACATTCTTCCTGCGGAGTGAATTGCCTGACTGACACTTTCCTGATAGCTGAGAAAAGGCAAATCACAGACAACTAAAGCTTGTTTTACCCCGCGAGACACGGCCGCCGCGTGGTGAATCATCGCCTCGAGGGTGATCGGTAAAGTGGTAGGATAGCCCAAAGCGGTCATAGCTAAGGAATCACCTACCAAGATAATATCAATTCCTGCTCGATCGAGTAGTCGCGCGATCGGATAATCCCATGCTGTGAGGGTGACAATCGCGCGTTTTTGCTGTTTCCACTCGATTAATTTGTTGGTGGTGACTGCCATTGTTTATTCACTGCGGACAGCTTCAAGGATACGGGAAAAATAGAAACGAGTGCTAGTCATACTCGTCCGTTCAATTTTAAAGCCATTTTCGTTGAGAGCGGCGATTATAGTTTTTTCCTTGTGTTGATAGGCACGAGTGGTTTTACTCGGACCGGGGAAAAACTGACCAATTTTCTTGAGAATGGTTAATAAACAGGTTTTAGGGGCAAAACTGAGGATTAAACGGGATTGAGCTAGGGTTCCCAAGTGTTTAATCATGCCTAAGGCTTCTTCTGTGGGATAGTGAATGAGAACATCCAGACAGATGACCGTGTGATATTGGCCGGTTAATGCTTCTAAATCTTGGACTGCAAAGGTGAGTTTACCAGTGTCTGCTAACTCTTTGGCCGCTCTTTCCTTGGCTTCTGTCACCATTTTCTCGGAAATATCACTGGCGAAAATAGTTGCGCCCGCTTTAGCGAGGGGAATACTAAGACTACCGACTCCACAACCAGCATCACAGATTGAGAGATTGGGTAAATTGTCATCACTTTCTAACCAACCGATAACGGTATCGATCGTCTGTTGATGACCGATGCGAATATCTTTTTGTACTTTGTTAACTTCGCCATCCCCATAAATCCGGCGCCAGCGATCGAATCCTGTGGCGTTAAAATAGTCCTTGACTATGGCTTTATCGTCTAATGTGTTGGTCATAACGAAATCTAAACGAGCGGAGATGGTTATTAGTTTATCCTACCGTGAAAGCCGGTTTTAGGGATTTAGTCTTGGGTTCTCTACCCTCGCCAGAAACGAGAAATTCTGCTATTTTACCGGTGGGTTGATTTTTTAGGCAGTGTCTCAGAAGATAAACCATCAATCAAGCATCGTTCTATCTTTCACTTTATGAGCTTAAAAATGAGCAAAAATCAGCAAATTCTGGCAAAAATCGGGGGGGTAGCCTTGCTCTCCTTCTTTCCTTGGGTTTAGGACAACAGGCTTCTGCTGTCACCCTTGTTGAAAACTTAAGTAAAATAAGTGATGGCGCA
>SFAU01000167.1 GCA_007096045.1 Microcystis novacekii Mn_MB_F_20050700_S1
ACGGTCTTTGTGTTCAACAATTAAAACATTATAATTGGGGTCAACTAGAATTTTGGCTAATTGTTGGCGATTATCGTTTAATCCACTGCCTACTTCTTTGACAACTTTGTAGATTTTGTAGCCTCTGGCAACAGCATAATCTTTTAATCGGTCAGCTTGTCTATCTAGATTGTCTTTATTTTCGGCGCTGGAAACTCTTGCATAAATGCAAGCTATCAAGTCGGGTTTTGAATGGTTGTCATCCGTTATGATAATTGTACCCGAAGGCAATTGATAGCCTGTTAAATTCCCTTGTTTCCACCACCTCCAAGCCGTTCGATAACTTATTCCTGTTTTTTTTGCATAGTCTGATAGTTTCATGTCTATATATTACCATGCCTGACTATATCTGACCATATTTGTATTGAAACTTTACAATACTGTAATTCTTGGGCTGCCCATTTCTCCATTTTTTGCTCACCTCCACCTTAATTCCTTCTTTCAAAACTATACCTATCAATCGTTTCCCCTTTTTTTAAGTTTCTTCTCTTTTTGTTAAGAAAGCTCCGACTAATGGATAGCTTATTAAGGGGGGGTAGGGGGGATCGAACCCAAAATCCATCTTCTAATTTGATTATAACCAGCTACTTATCCCCCAATAACTAAAGGAAAGATAAAGTTATCGATCGCCCTCCGGAGCCAGTGTCAGAATAAAAGCAGGGAGATGACCGAGGAAAACCGACAACTCTCCATCTTTTTCCCGTCATCGCCCCTAAAATTTATTTGGTTAAGATTTATGCAAACTGCCAATCCTCCTCAAACGGAGAAAAAAGAGCATCCCAGTGGCGATAAACGCTTCAAAGTCCTCGACCTTACCATGAAGCGAGCAGGATATAATCAATCAGCCCTGATTGAAGTCCTGCACAAGGCCCAAGAAGCTTTTGGATTCCTAGAAGAAGATGTTCTCCTCTACGTTGCCCGGGCGCTAAAACTGCCCCTCAGTCGCGTCTATGGGGTAGCAACCTTCTATCATCTCTTTTCCCTGAAACCGGCGGGAAAACACACCTGTATCGTCTGTATGGGGACTGCTTGTTATGTCAAAGGCAGCGGCAAAATCCTCGAAGACATCGAAAACAGCTTTGATGTCAAAGTGGGAGAAACCACCGCCGATGGAGAAATTTCCCTGGTGTCGGCCCGTTGTATCGGGGCCTGTGGGATTGCGCCGGCCGTGGTCTTCGATGGAGTCGTGGCCCCGAAACAAGATTCGGAAACTGTCTTAGCAAAACTAAAGAGTTTCTCCCAGTAATTTTTCACTTTAGTGGATTGAAAAAAATATGGACTTACAAGAATTATTGGCAGTGGCCGCAAAAGAAAAAGCTAGACAAAAAAGCATCCGGGTGCATTGTTGCACTTCCACCGGTTGCCAGGCCGCTAACTCCCTCCAAATCAAAAAAAACCTCGCCACTGCCGTCAAAGAGGCAGACCTAGAGGATAAAGTCGAAGTGGTGGGGGTCGGTTGTATGGGTTTTTGTGGTCGTGGTCCGTTAGTGGAAGTGGATCCCCAGGATCTCCTATACGAAGAAGTCACCCCGGAAAGTGCGGCCAGCATTATTGCGGCCTTAAACGGCGGCAAAACCGAGGTGCAATTAGGGGACTCAAAACATCCCTTTTTCTCCCATCAGGTCAAAATTGTCCGGGAAAATAGCGGTAAAATCGATCCCGATCGCATTGAGGAATATATCGCCGTCGGTGGCTATCAATCTCTCTACAAGGCCCTCTACGAGATGACTCCGGCCCAGGTGGTGGAGGAAATCACCAAAAGCGGTTTGCGCGGCCGGGGTGGTGCCGGTTATCCCACTGGTTTAAAATGGGCGACGGTGGCTAAACAACCGGGTAAACAAAAATACGTTATCTGTAATGCTGATGAAGGGGATCCCGGGGCGTTTATGGACCGTAGTGTTTTGGAAAGTGACCCCCATTTAGTCCTGGAAGGAATGGCGATCGCTGCCTATGCCGTGGGGGCCGATCATGGTTATATCTATGTTAGAGCCGAATATCCCCTAGCGATCGATCGTTTGCAAAAAGCGATTAATCAGGCCAAAAAATTCGGTTTAATGGGTTCCCAAGTATTCGAGTCCACTTTCGATTTTAAGGTGGATATCCGCATCGGAGCGGGAGCTTTTGTCTGTGGAGAGGAAACCGCTCTCATCCATTCCATCGAAGGCGGCCGCGGCACTCCTCGCACCCGTCCCCCCTATCCGGCCCAATCGGGTCTCGATGGTTGTCCCACCCTGATTAATAACGTCGAGTCCTACGCTAATATCGCCGCTATTATCCGCTCTGGGTCCGCTTGGTACGCCAATATCGGTACTGCCAGCAGTAAAGGCACAAAAATCTTCGCTTTAACGGGAAAAATCCGCAATAATGGGCTGATTGAAGTGCCAATGGGCATTACTCTCCGGGAAATTGTCGAGGAGATGGGGGGTGGTGTTCCCGATGGTCAGGTGAAAGCGGTACAAACCGGCGGCCCCTCTGGGGGTTGTATTCCCGCTAATTTACTCGATACTCCCGTGGATTACGAATCCTTAGCCAAACTCGGTTCAATGATGGGATCCGGGGGTATGGTGGTTATGGATGATAGTACCAGTATGGTCAAGGTGGCGAAATTCTATATGGAATTCTGTCGCGAGGAGTCCTGTGGTAAATGTATCCCCTGTCGCACGGGAACAGTACAAATGTTTGAATTATTGGCCAAAATTATCGACGGAAAGGCCGATATTCACGACCTCGAAAACCTAGAACATCTCTGTCAAATGGTTAAAGAAACCAGTCTTTGCGGTCTTGGTCAAAGCGCCCCCAATCCGATTTTAAGTACCCTACAGTATTTTAAGGAGGAATATCTGGCTCTGTTACAGGAAACCAAGCACCCCGTCTCTGTTTGAGAATAACTCGATCGAGGCCCAACAATGTTCGGCCTCAATCAATTTCTTCGGTTATGGGAAGTCTGGTGGGCTGCCGGGTTATCTTGAAGAGAGTTAGCAGTAGTCTCAGGAGACGATAGATTATGACTTGGCGCGGCTCAACCGATACAAAAGATCGCATTTTTGCAGCTTTAGTATATCTTTTACCCTTATATTCGGCTTCCTACTTCGGTATCTTTATCTTCCAGCAAATCCCTTTTTTAGGAGCGGCCTTAGCAATAGTTTTAACTCCCTTAGCTTTTCTCTCTAGTTCTCTGGGAAGCTTTGGCAGTTTAATTATCTTTTTCGTCCTCTTTTTCGCTGTGGTACGCAATCCCCGCATCAGTCATTTTATCCGGTTTAACACCATGCAGGCGATTTTAATCGATATTTTGGTGTATTTATTGGGATTGGTCTTAAAGTTCTTCGATGAGGGTTTAGGGGCGAATTTGGTGGTAGAAACTCTTTTTAACGTCGTCTTTTTGGGAGCATTTGCCGCCTGTGTTTACAGCATTATACAGTCGGTTATCGGCAAATACGCCGATATTCCCACAATTTCCGAGGCAGCCTATTCCCAGGTGGGAGGTTAAGTAAGCTTGAGTTTGTCCCCTTTTTCGGCTACAGTCTCTCCAGAATCAATGCGTTCGCTGCCAGTCCACATCTATGAGTCCATTTAAACAGACGCTACGGGAACTAAACGCTCAGAAGGGGAAAATAGCCGCTTCTGTGGGCAAAAAAACGCCTAAACGGGTTAATCGTTGGTTTAAATGGCTTTCTCCTGGTCTTTTTGTCAAACGCTGGCTTTTAATCAGTTTAGGCGGCGTTTTTCTCACCTCCTTCGGTTTGGCTATTTGGGTAAAATTAACCCCGGTTAATCGCTTTTTAGAGTTTGTTTCCCAAGCATTAGAAACGATCGCACGCTTAGTCCCTAATTCTGTTTCCGGGCCGCTGGCGGTTTTGCTGGGTATCTTTTTGTTATTCTGGGGTCAGAGTCGCACCGTCGAAACGATTACAGAAGCACTACAACCGGACACATCGGAGGAATTAGTCGATCGCCTAAAGTCCCATCGTCGTCTCCATCGCGGCCCAAAAATTGTGGCGATCGGTGGCGGTACGGGTTTATCGACGCTTTTACGCGGTTTAAAACAGTATAGTTCCAATATCACCGCTATTGTCACCGTAGCTGATGATGGCGGTTCTTCGGGCCGATTACGTCGGGAAATGGGCATTTTACCCCCGGGGGATATTCGCAATTGTATCGCCGCTTTGGCCGATGAGGAAAAGTTATTAACGGAATTGTTTCAATATCGCTTTCAGGCCGGGGATGGTTTATCGGGCCACAGTTTTGGTAATTTATTTATCAGCGCTATGACGGAGATTACCGGCGATCTGGAACAGGCGATCGATGCTAGTGCCAAAGTTTTGGCAATTCGGGGAAAAGTGCTACCTGCTACCCTTACCGATGTTAGTCTCTGGGCCAAGTTAGCCGATGGGCGCATTATTGAGGGAGAATCGAAGATAACCGAAGCTATGGGGCAAATTCGTCAGATTGGCTGTCATCCTGCCGATCCAGTCGCTTTACCGGCTGCTTTAGCGGCAATTAAGGAAGCAGATTATATTATTATCGGGCCGGGTAGTCTTTATACCAGTATTATCCCTAATTTGTTGGTTCCCGCAATTCGTCAGGCCCTGGCACGGGTGACAGTCCCCCGCATCTATGTTTGTAATATTATGACCCAGCCGGGGGAAACGGATAATTATTCGGTGGCAGATCATTTGCGCGCGATCGAAGGAGTCTGTGAAGAACGCGTCTTTGATGCGGTTTTAACCCAAAAAACTGCGCCATCTCCCCAATCCCTACAATTATACGCCCAAGAGCATAGTCATCCTGTCTTTTTAGATCGCGAGGAAGTGGGAAAAATGGGTTATCGCATTGTTTTAGCGAATGTTATGGCAGAAGATGAAGTTACTGCTAAAGTTCGTCACGATCCCCAGCGTTTAGCGCGAGTTTTATGGCGCTGGTATACTAAAAAGTGAAACTCAGATTTGAGTTTTCAGTTCACTGTTTACTGTTCACTGAAAAAATCTCCCCCTAGCTGCATCCCACATTTGCAGAAATACCGACAATCAGCAATTATCAGTGACTCTTAAATTAGTACAAAAATATGAACAATCGCGTGTAAGCATCCCACCGAAAAGCTAATGCGCTCCAGGGTTTGGGTAGGGTTGATTCATGAATCAACCCTACTATGAATTAACCCTACTATGAATCAACCCTACTATGAATTAACCCTACTATGAATCAACCCTACTATGAATCAACCCTACTATGAATTAACCCTACTATGAATTAACCCTACTATGAATCAACCCTACTATGAATCAACCCTACTATGAATTAACCGTACCCACTCCCCTTCTCCTATACCTTTTAATATTAATCCTTTCCTTGTGCGCCATGGTAGGCTGCACCGAGGTATAATTGCCCTACTTTGGGGTTATTGAGTAAATCTTGACCCGATCCCTGAAAACGATCTTGACCACTTTCTAAAACATAACCTCGATCGGACATCATTAGGGCTTTTTTGGCATTCTGTTCCACTAAAATAATTGCAGTTCCCGTCTGATTAATCGCTTTTATCTGTTGAAAAACGCTGGTTACTAAAATAGGAGATAAGGCTGCCGAAGGTTCATCGAGAATTAATAAATCTGGTTCCAACATCAGCGCTCTTCCCATGGCTAACATCTGTCTTTCTCCTCCAGATAAAGTGCCAGCTTTCTGACGACGGCGCTCGATCAAACGGGGAAACATGGCATAAATGCGCTCTTTTAAAGATTTTATATTTCCTTTGCTCGTAAAAGCCCCCATTTCCAGATTTTCCTCGATGCTCAGGGATGGAAAAACATTAGCAATTTGGGGAACATAACCCATACCGAGGGGAACGATTTGATTAGATTTCCAACCAGCGATATTTTTTCCCTTAAAAGTGATAGTTCCAGCACTGGGTTTTAATAAACCAAAAATCGTCTTAGCGAGGGTAGATTTTCCCGCACCATTGGGACCGATAACCGTGACTAATTCCCTCGGTGCAATGCGAAAGTTAACCCCTTGCAATATGTATAAATCCTGCACATAACCAGCATAAACTTGTTCAACTTCTAAAAGATAATCCATGGTAAGGTAAAAAGGAGATAGGAGAGAGTAATATGAATTGTGAATGGGGGAGTGGGGAGCATTTTCAGTGAACAGTAAACAGTGAACTGATAACTCACAACTGATAACTCACAACTGATAACTGATAACTGATAACTGATAAATTAGGGAGTTTTTTGTAAATCGGGACGTTCTTCCGGCAGAATTGCACCTTCGACAGGACATACTTGTAAACAGATACCACAGTCTATACAAGTGGCAAAATCAATCCAATACCAATCGGTTCCTTTAACATTTTTACCCGGTCCTGGATGGATACAAGCAACAGGACAAGCGGAAACGCAATCAGCAACCCCTTCACAAATTCCAGTGACGATCGAATGTGGCACAGTGTTTTCTCCTCTAATTCTTAACATTACTTTACCACTTTTAGGCGCTGCCGTGTCAGGATTGGAATCATTGTTAGGAAACTTCCCTTAATTCCCTAAAACCTTGGGAGTTTTTTCTTGAGCTTAGCAAGAAGTAAGATAGGAGTTTTCCCGATGGTTTTTACTATTCCCTTACGGGAGTATAAATAGTTAATTTCTTCCTGTAATTTATGATTATTTTTCTGAAGATTATTATGATTATTTTCTAATTCTTTTAGGGATATTTCCATCCTTTGCATAGTACGATAATCTTGCTGTTGTTTGAGAGACATTATCTGTTGTTTTTCCTGTAATTTTCTTAACTCTAACCAGACTTGATGCTGACTTGATTCCTTAGTTTCACTGAGCGCATACCAGAGAAAATCAGTGATTTCTTCCGCTATTTTTTGATTAACTTCAAAAAGCTCGATTACATTAATTTTTTCGGAGGTAATTTTCGGGTATAACCTTCTTAAATCTTGGGCAATATTAGAGGAAAAAGCGATGATTATAGAAGCGGATAAAATGGCATAGTGTTTTTCTAAATTCACTGGTAAATTGCCGTTTTCTTCTGGGAACTCAGAAGCAAGAAAAAGTAGAGAAGGAGTGGTTAAGGGACTGGTATAAAAAGTGGAAATAAATAAATTAGCCTGTAGGCGATCGCAAACAGCTTGGATTTTTCTGGCATCCTTTCCCGTACAATTATAATCGTAGGATTCTGCGGGCCAATATTTAAATTCTTCCCATCGTGGTGCGGTGTTATTTCTATCTAAAATAACAATGTGTTGACTCAATTCTAATTGACTCCAATGCTCTAGAATTGAAGACCAAACCCTAGCTAATTTTCGTTGCTCAAGTTGAAAAATCACGCCATCAATAACAATAATTGGGGGTTTCTTCTGGGAGATAGCTTGAATTGTTTGTAATTTTTCTCGCTCATCCTTATTTAAAATTTTCCCTAAATCTTCCCGATTAACTAGATTTGTTTTAATTTCTTTATCCTTAATGTCTGGGTGAGGAATTTCATAGATTTTACACACTTGATAATGTTCCTGTAATGCTTGACCATTGCTGCCATGTTCTAAACCCTGGAGATTTAAATAATATAACCCTAAAACCTCAGGAATCAAAGCCATTTTTTTTCCTTGACTGCCGATTCTTAACCAAAATTCGTAATCACCAGCACAGCGAAAGTTTTCCTGAAAATAACCATATTTATCGTGCAGCATTTTTCGCCACATTGGTTGAGAACCCACACAACAACCTTGACGCATCTGTTCATAGGAGTAATTTGGCCAATTCCAATGTTTTAAAGCTGGGGTGGTGGCAAAAGTATCATTTTTGAGGGTGGTAATTAATTGATCGGCATAAACTAAACTAATCTCTCTATTGTTATCTAGATAATTAGCCATAATTTCCAGAGCATTGAAACAGCGCCGATCATCAGTATTGCCATTGGTGAGATAGGAACCCTTAGCTAGTTTAATAGCGCGATTCCAAGCACGATAGAGGGTTTCTCTTTCTTTAGTTCTCTGGTAAATAATATTAGGATAATTTTCTTGAAACTCTTGGATAATCTCCCCTTCATTCTCTGGAGAAGCACTATCGATAATAATAATTTCTACTTCTCCCTTTTGATAAAGAGTTTGAGTAACTAAATCCTCTAGACAACCACGGATGAACTCCGATGATTTATAGGTAGAAACAATTACAGAAACTTTGATCCTCTGCACTGGTATAGAGTTATTAAAACTAGGATTCATCGGTTTATCTGATCGCAATTCAAGACAGAAAATTTTTTTGATAATTTTGAAAAAGAAGATTTTAAGACTCTATATTCGATCGGGAGAATTGTCAAGGTGTTATCGACTTTTACTGAAGATGCCAGTTTATTTACCTTTTGCTTGTTACTTGACATAATAAAAAACTATAATGGGAAGGCTGTGGAAAATGAGCAACAATGACCGTATCTTCCTCCCTAGACTGGTTAACCCGTGGAACCAGTGACCTATTCCCCCATCAATCTGACTCCCAAGATCCTAGGGAAAATTTAACCCAACTACTGCAAACCACCGATCGCCCCTTAAGAATTAAACTAGGTATTGACCCCACCGGCAGCGACATTCACCTAGGCCATAGTATCCCTTTTCGGAAACTGCGTGCTTTCCAGGATGCTGGTCATGTAGCAGTGGTGATTATTGGTGATTTTACCGCTAGAATCGGCGATCCGACGGGAAAATCGGAAGTTAGAAAACAATTGACGAGCGAAGAAGTGAGAGCTAATGCCGAGAATTATCTGGCACAATTACGCCCAATTTTAGATTTTAACACTCCTAATCGCCTAGAAATTCGCTATAACTCGGAATGGTTGGGGAAATTAGACCTCTCGCAAATTCTCGAACTTCTCTCCACCATGACCGTCGGGCAAATGTTGGCAAAAGAAGGCTTTTCTGAACGTTACGACCGGGAAAACCCGATTTTTCTCCATGAATTTCTCTATCCCTTAATGCAGGGTTATGATTCCGTAGCTGTCGAGGCCGATGTCGAATTGGGGGGAACCGATCAAAAATTTAATATTGCCGTCGGTCGCGATTTACAGAAATATTTCGGCAAAAAACCGCAATTCGGGTTACTTTTACCGATTTTAATCGGAACCGATGGCAGTCAAAAAATGTCCAAATCCCTGAATAATTATGTGGGATTGCGGGAATCGGCCCTGTCCATGTACTCGAAACTGGAAAAAACCCCCGACGCTTTGTTAAAAGATTATTACGAACTATTGACAAATTTGCCCTTAGATGCTATGCCGAGCAATCCGCGAGAGGCACAAAAACAACTGGCGATCGAGGTAGTTGCCCAGTTTCACGGAGAAGAGGAGGCATTAAAGGCACAAAAAACGGCGCAGGAGATAGTTCTACAGGGAAATACGGCAGCTGCGGCTTCTGTCCCCGAATTTTCCCTCGCAGCGGTCACTTTTCCCCTAAAACTATTCTATCTTCTTTCGGCTACTGGCTTGTGCAAAAGTAGCGGCGAAGGGAGAAGACAGATTCAGGGGGGTGCGGTAAGAATCGATAGTGAGAAAATCACCGATGTGGACAAAAGTTTTGAGACAGCCGAAGCTTTAACGGGAAAAGTCCTACAGGTGGGCAAAAATAAATTTATTCGCTTTGTAGCTTAAATAAGCGAAAAAGTCCCTATTCGGCGGCTTTTTCCAGGATTTCTAACTCAAAATCTCGAAAATGGGCTTTAAACTTTTTAGTGAACTCGACGAGAACGGGTAGGTTGGCGCTAACCGGCCTACCACGCCATTCGGTGACAAACGCTTTCACCTCTCCTTCTAACCCTTTCACCTCAAAAGGCTGTGATTTGTGTTCAGGATGATGATAAACTACCACAGACTCAATTACACGAACTCGATCGCCAACTTTCATAAACTCTCTAGCGAAGACAAACGCCTATTGTATCTTTGAAAACAATCTTATCATCCTACGCGATATCAGTGATCAGTTATCAGGGAAATGGGGAAGTGGGGAAGTGGGAAATGGGTAGTGGGGTGATGCGGTAGTGGGGAAATGGGGAAATTCAACTAAAACCCCAAAACCCCAAAATCCTAAAATCCCAACACCTGACTCCTATCTCCTGACTCCTCAAGCAAACAAGGTCATTAAACCTAAATAAAGCTTTGAGAGATCGAGGGTGACAACATATACAATGATTGGGGTTTATCGTCAAGCAACCCTAAGCCTATGCCACGCCGTGATGACTTGCAGAAAATCCTAATCTTGGGCGCTGGCCCGATTGTCATCGGACAAGCCTGTGAATTCGACTATTCGGGAACTCAAGCCTGTAAAGCCCTGCGAGAAGAAGGTTATGAGGTAATTTTAGTCAATTCTAACCCCGCCTCGATCATGACCGATCCAGAAATGGCCGATCGCACCTACATTGAACCAATTCTGCCGGAAATTGTCGAGAAAATTATCGCTAAAGAACGCCCTGATGCGATTCTGCCGACTATGGGTGGTCAAACTGCCCTGAATACCGCCGTCGCTTTGGCCAAAAGCGGCGTTTTAGAAAAATATAACGTGGAACTGATCGGGGCAAAACTTCCCGCTATTGAAAAAGCCGAAGATAGGGAACTATTCAAAAAAGCAATGGAGAAAATCGGTGTTCCCGTCTGTCCTTCGGGGATTGCCAACAATTTAGAGGAGGCAAAAGCGATCGCCCATCAGATCGGTTCCTATCCCCTCATTATCCGGCCGGCCTTCACTTTAGGGGGAACGGGGGGCGGTATTGCCTATAACCAAGAAGAATTTGAACCGATGGCCCAGTATGGGCTAGATTGTTCGCCTACATCGCAAATTCTCGTCGAAAAATCCCTAATTGGCTGGAAAGAATACGAATTAGAGGTAATGCGCGATCTAGCCGATAACGTGGTGATCATCTGTTCGATCGAAAACTTTGACCCGATGGGGGTCCATACCGGCGACTCGATTACGGTTGCGCCCGCCCAAACCCTGACCGATAAAGAATACCAACGCCTCCGGGACTATTCTAAGGCAATTATTCGGGAAATTGGCGTAGAAACCGGCGGATCAAACATCCAATTCTCGGTTAATCCCACTAACGGCGACGTAATCGTGATTGAGATGAATCCCCGGGTATCCCGTTCTTCGGCCCTGGCATCGAAAGCCACGGGATTCCCGATCGCTAAATTTGCCGCTAAACTAGCGGTAGGCTACACTTTAGACGAAATTCCCAACGATATCACCAAAAAAACCCCAGCTTCCTTTGAACCAACTATCGATTACGTCGTCACCAAAATTCCTCGCTTTGCCTTCGAGAAATTCCCCGGCTCCCAACCGATTCTAACCACCCAGATGAAATCCGTCGGGGAAGCTATGGCTATCGGTCGAACTTTCCAAGAATCCTTCCAAAAAGCACTGCGCTCCCTAGAAACGGGACGTTTTGGCTTTGGTTGCGATAAAGTCGAAACTCTCCCCCCCCTCTCGGAAGTCCGGGCCAGTTTGCGGACACCTAACCCCGAACGAGTTTATAGTATCTATCATGCTTTTAAATTGGGCATGAATGGGGAGGAAATCCACGAACTAACCGGGATTGATCCCTGGTTCCTCGATAAATTGGCTGATTTGATGGCAACCGAGAAGTTTCTCAAACGAACTCCCCTGAAAAGTCTCGGCAAAGAGGACTTATTCGTCATTAAACAACAGGGTTTTAGCGATCGCCAAATCGCCTTCGCCACCAACACCAGCGAGGACGAAGTAAGAAGTTATCGCAAGGGTTTAGGTATTGTTCCCGTTTATAAAATGGTGGATACCTGCGCAGCAGAATTTGAAGCCCTGACACCCTATTATTATTCCACCTACGAACAGGTGGAATCGGAGGTTTTACCCTCCGATAAACGCAAAGTGATGATCCTCGGTGGTGGACCCAATCGCATCGGCCAGGGGATAGAATTTGACTACTGTTGTTGTCATGCCGCTTTTTCCCTCAGTCAAGCTGGTTTTGAGACGATTATGGTCAACTCTAACCCGGAAACTGTCTCCACCGATTACGATACCAGCGATCGCCTTTACTTTGAACCCCTGACCAAAGAGGATGTCTTAAATATTATCGAAGCGGAACAACCAGAGGGTTTAATTATTCAATTCGGTGGGCAAACTCCCTTAAAACTAGCCCTTCCCCTGCAAAGATATCTAGAATCGCCTAATTGTCCCGTAAATACCAAAATTTGGGGAACTTCACCCGATTCGATCGATACTGCCGAAGATCGGGAACGTTTTGAACAAATCCTCCGACAATTAGATATCCGACAACCTCCCAACGGTATTGCCCGCAGTTTCCAAGAATCCCAAGCAGTGGCTAAACGCATCGGTTATCCCGTGGTAGTACGTCCGTCCTACGTTTTGGGCGGTCGGGCAATGGAAATCGTCTATTCCGATAGCGAATTGGAACGCTATATGAAGTATGCGGTACAGATAGAACCAGATCACCCGATTTTAATCGATAAATTCCTCGAAAATGCTATCGAAGTGGATGTGGATGCCCTGTCAGATGCCACGGAAACAGTCGTTATCGGGGGATTAATGGAACATATCGAACAAGCGGGCGTACATTCGGGCGATTCTGCCTGTTCTATCCCCCATACGTCCCTGAGTGCCTCGGTTTTAACCACAATTCGACAATGGACGGTGGAACTAGCGAAAGCGTTAAAAGTAATCGGTTTGATGAATATCCAGTATGCGGTACAGGGGGAGACAGTTTATATCTTAGAAGCGAATCCCCGCGCTAGTCGTACTGTTCCCTACGTTTCCAAAGCAACGGGAGTTCCTTTAGCAAAAGTTGCCTCCCTCGTCATGTCGGGCAAAACCCTAGCAGAATTGGGTATCACCAGCGAAGCAATTCCCCGTCATATTGCCGTCAAAGAAGCGGTTTTACCCTTCCAGAAGTTCCCCGGTGCTGATACTCTCCTGGGACCAGAAATGCGTTCTACAGGCGAAGTAATGGGGATTGACAGCGATTTTGGCAAAGCTTTTGCTAAAGCAGAAATGGCCGCCGGCGTGATTTTAGCCACCAGTGGGACGGTTTTTGTCTCGATGAGTGATCGCGATAAAACCGCCATGGTTCCCGTGGTTAAGGATCTGCAATCCCTCGGTTTTCGCGTCGTCGCCACTTCGGGAACTCGTGAAGTTTTGTTAGAAAACGGTTGCGAAAATATCGATTTGGTGCTAAAAATTCACGAGGGTCGTCCCCACGTTATCGATTGGATCAAAAATGACTGGATTCAGTTTATTGTCAATACTCCCAGTGGTGAAGAATCCCAAAACGATGGCCGACAAATTCGCCGTACTGCTCTCGATTATAAGTTACCAATTATCACCACTATCGCCGGGGCAAAAGCGACGGTAGCGGCCTTAAAATCCCTGCAATCTCAACCTTTAGAGGTGAAAGCTTTACAGGATTATCTCGCCTAATTTCAGTAATCAGTAATCAGTAATCAGTTATCAGTTAGAAAGGGGATATAGGGATATAGGGATTTAGGGATATAGGGGTTTAGGGATATAGGGGTTTAGGGAAATTTCAGCCAAATGCCCCACTAGCCCACTACCCCCCGCAACGCGCACGAAGTGGTCTCCCCATCTCCCCACTACCCCATCACACCCCACACCCTTCTCCCCATCTCCCCATCTCCCCACTACCCCATCACACCCCACACCCTTCTCCCCAATTCCTAATTCCCATGACCGATACTCTAAACGACTATAAAAACCTAATTAGTGAACTGATTAACCGTTATCAAAACCGCGTCGATTTCCTGACAATTCGTCTAGAAGAAGCGCGGGGGACAAATATTCTACTGCGTTCCGAACGAGTGGAAACCCTCAGCGAAGGTATTGCTATCGGTGGTCAGGTACGCGCCTGTTATAAAGGAGGTTGGGGATTTGCCAGCTTTAATCAATTATCCAGTTTACAGGAACGATTAGAAGATGCGATCGCTGCTGCCCGTTTAATTGGGGAAGAAGAAACCCTGATTGCTCCGGTAGAACCTGTAATTATCTCCTGTGAATTGCCTTTAACGGGAACAGACCCGCGTTTAGTACCATTAGCTGATAAAAAAGCCCTCTGCGATCGCTATAATAACCTATTGCGTCAACACCATGCCAGTATTGCCACCACTTCCGTCCGTTACAGCGATAGCAGTCAACATATTCTTTTAGGCACTTCTGACGGGACTTTAATCGAACAAAAATGGTCGGACTTAGAAATGCGTTTTTCGGCCACCGCTAGGGATGGGGACAGCGTACAAACGGGACGGGAAACCACCGGTTCCCGAAAAGCTTTCGAGGATCTGATCAATTTAGAAGAACAGGTGCAAGGGTCGGCTAAACGGGCCGTACAAGCCCTAGTTTTGCCCCCTGTCAAGGGCGATACCTACACCGTCGTCATCGATCCCATTTTAACCGGTCTCTTCGTCCATGAGGCTTTTGGCCACCTTTCCGAGGCAGATATGTTATACGAAAATCCCGACCTTTTGGAAGTGATGAGTATGGGCAAACGTTTTGGACCAGATAACCTGCAAATCTTTGACGGAGCGCATCCGGAAGGTCATCGGGGTAGTTATTTTTATGACGATGAGGGAACCCCCGCGACGACGACTCAGTTAATTAAAGATGGGGTTTTGGTGGGAAGACTGCATTCGCGGGAAACGGCGGGCAAATTAGGCGAAAAACCGACCGGTAACGCCCGTTGTCTCAATTATCATTATCCGCCCATTGTCCGCATGACCAACACTTGGATTGAACGGGGAACCACTCCCGTTAAAGAGTTATTTTCGGGGATAAAAACGGGAGTTTATGCCCAAAATTGGCAGGGAGGTATGACTAACGGCGAAATGTTCACTTTTAGCGCCGGGGAAGCTTGGATGATTCGCGATGGAGAAATTGCTGAACCCGTTAAAGATGTGACTCTCTCCGGTAATGTCTTTAAAACCCTAGCCAATATTGAGGCAATTGGTGATGATTTCTACTGGGATGAGTCGGGAGGCTGCGGAAAAGGGGGTCAAAGTGGTTTACCGGTCGGCTGCGGTGGTCCCAGTCTCCGCATCCGCAATGTGGTCGTCGGGGGAGAAGCAGATATTCAGTGATCAGTGATCAGTTATCAGTAATCAGTGATCAGGAATCAGTAAAGAGTGAAAAGACAGTGGAAAACTACTATTTAATACTGATAACTGATAACTAATAACTAATAACTAATAACTAATAACTGATAACTGCTATAGCGCAGTTTCATACAGCCGAAATCGGGTGTATCCCACATTTGCAGAAATACCGACAATTAGCAATTATCAGTGACTCTTAAATTATACCATTTTTCAAAAAGTATGTCATACTTGGTAAAGGTATAGTTTGTGTGGTAAAAAGGCAATGAGTGGAGTTCCTAATATTAATGTTGCTGAGTCAGTAGAAGAATTAAAATCCTTGTTGAAGCAACAAGTAACCTCTTTAAACTTTGCTAAAGTACAATCCCTGTATCTACTAAAAATTAAGGAGGTAGAAACGGTTCGTCATCTCGCCGTGTTAATAGGACG
>SFAU01000168.1 GCA_007096045.1 Microcystis novacekii Mn_MB_F_20050700_S1
TTCCCGGTAACGGCCTTGAATTTTCCCTGGACTTCCCCAATCCTAGGGATTCGCTTTGAGATGTTTGAAGAGGGTTTAGAGGTCTTTTATCCCAATGGGGAACGATTTAAAGACCCTGAGACCCTCTTTGAGGAGCGCAACCAAGCACAACAGGAACGCGACCAAGCACAACAGGAGCGTGATCGCGCTTTTGCCCGATTACGCGAATTGGGCATTGACCCGACACAGTTGTGACTATAATTAATCTTCAGCGGAGATACCGTCATCTTCCACCACCGCTTCGGTGATAGGAGAGGGCGGAATTTCCGTTAGGGGAGATAAATCGGCAGGGGGGGCCACCACGCGATCGAGTTTTAGGGTTAAATAACGAATAACCTCATCACTTAAACGCATGGCCCGTTCCATGGGGGCGACTTGTTTGCCGCTGGCCTGATAATTCATCTGCACATAGACACCATCATTGAGTTTTTTGATGGGATAGGCCAGACGTTTTTTACCCCACACCTTAACTTGAATGTCTGTGGCGCTGTGTTCACTAATCAAATCGCGATAACGTGCCACTTGTTGCTGAACGACTTCTTCCCCTAAATCGGGACGGAGAATGTAAAGAGTTTCGTAGTTATTGCTCATCTCAGAATCCTTATGGACTAGAAGGCTTCTTTGTCAAGGCCAGAGGTTAATTGATTTTAATAACTCTCTAGCCTTTAATAAAGAAGCAAGGATATATGATCATACTACTATCCGAGAGTCGATCGCTAGTCATTCCCAGAAAAATATGGCGCAACGCTATGTACGAGTGAAACATCGTCAAGGACAAATCTTCTACGGACTGTTACAGCTAAACCGTAGCGTTGCTGTCTTTGATGCCCCTCCCTGGCAAGGAGGGCAACTAACCAAAATAGAATTAGAACCTGATAGCTACCAACTATTAGCCCCCTGTTTCCCGTCGAAAATTATTGCCGTGGGCAAAAATTACCGCGCCCACGCCGCCGAGATGGGAACACCTGTACCAAAAGAACCGCTTTTATTTCTCAAGCCACCGACGACAATTATCGCCGATGGTGAAACGATTTTCTATCCGCCCCAATCGGAAAGAGTAGATTATGAAGGAGAATTAGCCTTAATTATCGGAGAAACCGCCAAAAACTGCACCACAGCCCAGGCCAGAAGCAAAATCTGGGGTTATACCATTGCTAACGATGTCACCGCTAGGGATTTACAGAAAAAAGATAGCCAATGGACGCGGGCGAAAGGATTTGACAGTTTTTGTCCCCTCGGCCCCTGGATTGTCCGGGAACTGAGTATCGGGGCCCAATTAACCACTTTTCTCAATGATGGCAGCGACCCCAAACAAAGCAGTTATCTCAGCGATATGGTCTTTCCCCCCGATGTTTTGGTGGCTTATATCTCCCAAGTGATGACCCTGCTGCCGGGGGATGTGATTTTAACGGGAACTCCCGAAGGAATCGGACCGCTGCAGGTGGGGGATCAGGTTCGGGTGGAAATAGAAGGCATCGGGGTTTTGGAAAATCGCGTCATGGCAGCAGCATCGATTAACGATAATTAACAATCCTAGCGAATACGGCGGGGTCTAGACTAGCCCCACCGACTAAAACCCCGTTTATCTGCGATTGAGCCATAATTTCATCGATATTATCGGGTTTTACCGAACCACCGTACTGAATGGTGACTTCGGGATTGTCTAATTGTTGCCGAATTAAACCGATAACGCGGTTCGCTTCCTCGCTTTCGCAGGTTTCCCCCGTGCCAATCGCCCAGATGGGTTCGTAGGCGATAACGAGGTTTTTTTGGTCAACATTGACTAAACCTGCTTGAATTTGCTTGATAATTACCTTTTCCGTTTCTCCGGCATCTCTTTGGGCTTTACTTTCTCCCACGCAGAGAATTGGGGTTAAACCATGTTTTTGGGCAGATATAACCCTTAAATTGACGGTTTCATCGGTTTCGCCAAAATATTGCCGGCGCTCACTGTGACCGATAACCACATAGTGAACCCCGATTTCGGTTAACATATCCGCCGTGATTTCGCCCGTATAAGCCCCCGATTTTTCCCAGTGGACATTTTGCGCCCCCAAGCGAATACGACCGCCGTGGAGGGTTTTAGAGAGGACAGCTAAAGCTGTGAAAGGCGCACAAAGAACCACTTCTCGGTCGTCGGGGGTTTCCTCTAGATGGGATTTAAAATCTTGCAAAAACTCCAAAGCTTCTCTCTGGGTTTTGTGCATTTTCCAGTTACCTGCAATAACAACTTTCGGCACAGCTTAATTAATTTAGTAGATTTGATAATTTATGGCACATTTTACTGTAAGCCTTTTTGTTACCCTAAGCAATACTAAATCCTGTTTAACAAGGTATAGAGAGTGGGGAGCGCTGGAGTGGCGAGCATTTGTACTAAACTTTCTCCTAGGTTGACAGAGAAAGGCTCATCAGGCATTGTCCGATGCACGATATGGCTGACGGGGTGACAAAGAAGCGTGAAATCCCGATGATAAGCGTCGAATATTGCCATTATTAAAAGACTATAGGAAAGTACTTTTAGGTGACAGAGAGTTTTAGTCAGTAGATTTAGCCAAATGGCTAAGAACCCAAGAAAAGACCTATTTTGACTGAGATTAAAGAAAAGTGACAATGTTAAACAGGAAAAGGAAGTTTGGGAACCCTTGACAAAAATCGGACTTGCTCCCGGACTATCGCTAGATTTGAAAGGAGTTAAAGTGACTAAAAAGGTAATGATTTGACAATTTTTGTATAGGATTATACGCTGACGCTTGGGTAAAGTCTTTGTAAATGTTTGCCGTTGAAACTCAGGCATTAATGAATTTAATCCCCCATAAGTGTGCTAATTATCGGCGAGCTATACGAGCAGTAACCCTTATACAGTCTAGACTTTAGCTTGCTATGTCACCCCTTCAGATAGCAAGGCTGACTTGATCAATACTTTCTAAGGAAATTTTGCCATGAATTCCCAGAAAGTATCGGGTTTTTGGTTGATTTCTAACTCGGATTAAATAGCTCTTTAGATTTTGCGTCCGAGAAAATTAATAATCTGGGGATTAATTTCTTTAGACCAATGTTCTTGGGGATAGTGTTTTGCTTCCGCGAGGGAGATTAATTCCACTCCTGATTTAGTGGCTAATTTTTCCACAGTGACAGAAGATAACCAAGGATCCCCCATTCCCCAGACAAAAAGGATGGGTTTTTCAAAGTTCTCTAAACCTGTCTCAATTTCTGCCATGGTTTTCGATAGGTTTAAATTGCGAATCGTGGCCACTAAAGCGCGACCCACTGCCGAAGTTTTTAGATAAGGTTGACGGAAAATAGCCAGCTCTGCATCGCTAATCACAAAACCGCTACCAGTTTCTAAAGTACGATCGACTAATAAGGGATCTTGAGTCGCCATATCTCCGAGGAAAGGTAGTCCCCATTGTCTCATTATCCAGGGTAATTTGACATCCCTGGAGAGGGGAGTATTTAAGACAATCAAGCGCTCAATTTTAGCGGGATTTTCTAGGGCGTATTGTAGGCCGACGGAGGCTAAAAAACCTTGCACAATTAACGAGATTTTGGGCAATTGGAGAGCTTGAATAAAATCGGCCAAGGCTTGACAAAAAGCCCTAGGTGTGTAAGGGAATTCCCTGGCATCGGGTTTAGCGGATAAACCGGAACCGATCCAATCGGGGGCAATAGCATTAATGTTATATTCTTCTAAACTGGTTAATAATTCCCGCCAAATATAGCTATGGGCGGGTAAACCATGGAGTAGGATCACGGGGGTTGTATCCGGTTGTTGAGCGGGGTTAACCTGTCGATAAAACCACTGGAGAGAGCCGACTTCGAGAAAATTTTCTAAAATAGCCATGGTTAATGGGGGATTAACAATCATTAACCATTGTCTAACGTCTAGGAACCGATCGCACCGGCAATTTTCCCACCCTGGCAGTTATAGGGAACTGGCGTCGAGACTTTGTGCTTCTGCGGGGGTTAAGGGCAAATGAAGACCGCATTCTTGTTTTAAACCCTGGAAACGGGTGTCTCGTTCGTTGCTATCATCGGCAGTTAAAGGCCGACTGGAGTGCCAATCGCCGACGGAGACATAACCCAGATCAAAATAGGGATGGTAGGGAAGCTCGTATTTAGTCAGATAGTCGTAGATGGTTTTGGCATTCCAGTCAAGGATCGGTAATATTTTGTAACGTTCGCCCTGTTGATTGACCCATTGGAGCGTTTTGCGGTGGTCGGTTTGGTCGCCACGCAAACCCGCTAACCAAGCGGTGGCCTTTAATTCCTTCAGGGCCCGTTGCATCGGTTCCACTTTGCGGATTTTGTCGTAGAGATTAAGGGAGTCCAGATCGTTATTTGACCACAGTTTACCGTGGATTGCTTCCATGCGGGCGGGACTGAGGGGAGATTGATAAACTTTCAGGTTTAAATGGAGGCGTTGGCTTAATTCTTCGGCAAATTGATAGGTTTCCGGGGGAAGATAGCCGGTATCGATCCAAATGATGGGAATATCGGGGATAATTGCGGTGACGAGGTGCAACATCACCGCCGCTTGAATGCCGAAACTGGTACTCATCACCAAACCTTCCCCAAAGGTGGCCGCGGCCCAAGCGACGATTTCTGCGGCGTTAGCGGAGTCAAAACGTTGATTAATTGTGGCGAGGTCGAGGGATAGAGGGTAGGAAAAAGACCGGTCGGCAGTGGCGATGAAGGCAGTTTCTAGGGCCTGTGGATGAGGATTAAGCAAGTGTAAATCTGGCATTCTGGCTAAGATTTAAGGTGTACAGTAGCGGCGGATACTGATAGAGTCCAATCTATCCCTGTGATTCGATTATAGCATTCAGCCTTCGACCCGCTCTAGCTATTCCTTTTTAAAACAGGGCCGGGTTATTCGAGCGAGGATAATGGAACTAACAGGCCTCAATTGTATCTTAATCACTGATTTCAGGATAATTAGCCTCTCAGCCCCGCTACTGCTAGAAAAGTTACTATTTTAGGTTAAGAAACTTATCTAAGGCTAGAACCATATTCGGCGGCCAACGGCGCACGCTTTTTACCCAATCGAGGTCTTGATAGCGAGTATCCATGCCGACGGCGGCTACCCAATTACTTTCTGCTTCTCCCTGTTGGCCTTGGGTCCATAAAACGGCGCTTAAGGCGGCTCTGACATCGGGAAACATGGGGTATTTGCGGGCAATATTCCGCATTTTTTGGACTGCTTCTGGATATCTGCCCAATTCGTACAGGGCCAGTGCCAGATTAGCTTGCGCCCAGGCAAAATTCGGGGCTAGTTGGGTAGCTTGGCGATAGTCTTTGACGGCGGCTTCCCAGTCCCCTAAACCGCCTTCGGCGTTGCCGCGATTGTTATAGGCAAAGGCATCATTGGGATCTAGTTCTAAAACTTTATTATAATCGGCGATCGCTTCTTGATATTTGCCTTCTCCTTCTAAAGCGGTGCCGCGATTGAGGTAGGGATCGGGGGCATCGGGGGCAATGGCGATCGCTTGGTTAAAATCAGCGATCGCATCCTCTAATTTATTGAGACTGACTCTGGCATTACCGCGATTACTCCAGACGGCGGGATTAGTGGGGAATTTGGCGACTAATTCGGTCCAATAGCTTTCGGCCTGGGCGTAATCGCCTTTTTCTGTGGCTTCTAGGGCTTTTTCAGCGATAACTTCCCCTTCTCTAATCTGTTCTTCGCTAATAGTCGCGCTATCGGCATAAGCCGCTATTGGTAGGGCAAAAAAGAGGAGAAGACTCAATACACAAGCGGTGATCCAACGCATAATTACTTCATAATTTGTTACTTAATCTTTTCTCAATCTACCCTACTTAGGTGAACTCTGCCCTAGATAGTCTTGATAGCCTAGTCGTTGAAGATTGCTTTGTTTTTCGAGAACGGAATCGGTGAGGGATTGACGATAGGCGATAACTTGCTCTAAAAGATCAGCATTACCGGTGGCGAGAATTTGAACCGCTAAAAGTCCGGCATTTTTGGCATTACCGATCGCCACCGTGGCCACGGGAATACCTGCGGGCATCTGTACAATTGAATAGAGAGAGTCCAACCCTTGTAAAGTGCGCGTGACTACGGGAACCCCAATCACGGGTAAGGGAGTTAGAGATGCTACCATTCCGGGTAAATGGGCAGCGCCGCCGGCTCCAGCGATAATCACTTTTATTCCCCTTAAATGAGCGTTTTTGCCGTATTCAAACATTTTTTCGGGGGTACGATGGGCTGACACGATAGCGACTTCGTGGCTAATCTGAAAAACCTCTAAAACTGCGATCGCTTCTTTCATGGTGGGTAAGTCGGAATCACTGCCCATAATTACACCCACTAGGGGCGCTGCTGTCACCATAGCTACTAGAAAATAATTTTGTTTTTTAATCTTATAGCAGGGTTTGTTATTTTGTCTTAAAATCCTACTGATCAGATTTCCCCTAAATTGTATCGGGATCGATGCCTAATTCTCGCAATTTTTGGGCTAATTTTTCCTTAGCTTGTCGTTCCCTTTCTTTTTCTAAAAGAGCCTGTTCTTTTGCCTGTCGTTGCTGTAATTCCGCTTCTTGAGGAGTGGGGACTAATTGACCATCGACGGTAAAATAACGCAGTTTACGGTCAAATATCCCTAAATATAATCCTAACTGTTCACTCCATAAATAACCTTGGTCATTGGGAAAAATGGCTTGATATTGTCCCTCAATTAGTCTAAATCCTTGCAATTCTAAACTATTGGGATCGAACCAAAAATAATTAGGAGTGCGAAAAGTATTTTGGTAGAGAATTTTCTTGTTATTGCGGTCAATATTGGCCGTAGAATCGGAGAGAATCTCGACAATTACATCGGGATATTTACCCTGTTCTCCCCAGACTACCCAACTTTTGCGGGGACGTTTTTCGGTATCTAAAACCACAAAAAAATCGGGTCCACAGAAATCACGTTTTTTTAGTTGTTCCGCGTTGTAGTAGATGGTCAGATTTCCCGAAGCGTAGTAGTCACTCCTCTCGCGCCATAATAATTCTAGACAACTAAGGAGAATGATGATCTGTTGCAGGTGTAGATCACTTTCCAAGGGTGGTTCATCACTCCATAAATCTGTGGGGGGACAGGTAACATCTGGGATAATGTCTAGGGCTGTCATGACTTTTTCCCGGTATTTTAGGATTGATTAATTGTAGCGTTTTTCTCACAATTGCAGAGATAGGGCGGGGGGGATTTTAGCTAATAACTTAATCCTATACCTTGACCGATCGCCTTCGGCACTTTATCCTAGCGCCATGGGCAAATATGTTAAAACTTCTATACAATAGCGCCAATAAGCCCGATAACAACGATGACTGAAACCCTAATTCAACCCGCAACCCTAGTAGAACTCTTACGTTACCGCGCCACGGCACAACCAGACGGCCATGCCTACACTTTTCTTATCGATGGTAGAAAAGAAACCCCACCTTTAACCTACAGTGAACTCGATCGCCAAGCAAGAGCAATCGCCGCCTATTTGCAAAAATACCAGGCACTGGGAGAACGGGCCCTGTTACTCTATCCTCAAAGTTTAGAAGTAGTGGCCGCTTTTTGTGGTTGTCTCTACGGGGGAGTGATTGCCATTCCCGTCCCCCCACCGGAATCGGGACGACTTAAGCGCACTTTGCCCCGTTTACGGGCAATTGTCAAGGATGCTAATGCGGCCTTTGCCCTAGTTACCGAAAGTATTCTGACTCTTATTGAAGGTGTTAAGGAAGAATTCCCAGAATTCGACCAAATGAAATGGATTACTACCGAAAGCATTGATATTTCCTTGGCAGACCAATGGCAAGATCCCCAGGTGGATAAATCGGCGCTTGCCTATCTGCAATATACCTCCGGTTCGACTAATATCCCCAAAGGGGTGATGCTAAGTCATTTTAATCTGATGCACCATTGCGGTTACTTGCAAAAAGCTTGTGGTTACGAACCGGATAGCGTTACCCTCACTTGGATGCCCTATTTTCATGATTACGGGTTAGTCGAAGGTATCACCGTCCCCCTCTACAACGGTACACCCTGCTATCTGATGTCTCCCTTTGCTTTTATTAAGCGTCCGATGCAGTGGTTAAAAAATATTACTAAGTACAAAGTTACTCATAGTCAGGCCCCCAACTTCGCCTATGATCTTTGTACTCGTAGGATTAAAGCTGCCGATTTAGCGGAATTAGACCTGAGCAGTTGGCAGGCTGCGGGAAATGCCGCCGAACCGATTAACCCAAAGGTAATGGCCAAATTTGTCGATACTTTTGCTGATTATGGCTTTTCTTGGCCAACTTTCGCCCCCGCTTACGGATTAGCTGAATATACCCTCTTGATTTCTAATAAACCCAAGGGAACCACCCCAATTATCACCGCTTTGGATGCAACCGCCTACGAACGCGGTAAAATTGTCCCTGTAGGCTCCGATCGAACCACTGGAGTTAGATATGTCCCCAGTTGTGGTCGTCGCGTCTGTGATACCCGTATAGCTATCGTTAATCCCGATACTTTCACCCTTTGTGCAGCCGATGAAGTGGGCGAAATTTGGGCCAGTGACCCCAGTATGGCCGCTGGTTATTGGCAACGGGAAGACGCAACTAAAGAAACTTTTCAAGCTTATCTTGCTGATACGGGAGAAGGACCGTTTTTACGCACCGGAGATTTAGGTTTTCTTCTCGATGGGGAATTGTATATCACGGGAAGGATTAAGGATTTAATTATTGTCCGTGGTAGTAATCATTATCCCCAGGATTTAGAATGGTCAGTACAGCATCTTAATGAAGTTTTTCGTCCCGATTATGGTGCCGCTTTTTCCATTGAAGATAACGGGGAAGAACAGTTAGTTGTTGTCCAGGAATTAGAACGTCGCAGCGGGGAGTTAGATACGGCCAAATTAATCGCCGATATCCGTCAGGAAATCGCCGAAGAACACGAAATTATGACCCATGCCATTGTTTTGGCTAAATCGGGAACAATTCTCAAAACTGCCAGCGGCAAAATTCAACGCCGCGCCATTAAACAGAATTTTCTCAATGGTAATATGAGTGTTATCGATGCTTGGTCAGAAAATCCTCAGTTAGTTAGTAAATTCGATCGCTCTAATTCTGCAACAGAAGCATAGTTTTTCGGGTGGGCAATGCTCACCCGATCGAGTATAACAGAGGCAGGGGGCAGGAGGCAGGGGGCAGGGGTAGGGTTGATTCATAGTAGGGTTGATTCATAGTAGGGTTGATTCATAGTAGGGTTGATTCATAGTAGGGTTGATTCATAGTAGGGTTGATTCATAGTAGGGTTGATTCATGAATCAACGCTTACAGACGGCTGCTGATATATCTGTAATAATTTAAGAGTCACTCCACTTGCATTTGAACAGAACAAGAACGTAGGTTGGGTTGAAGCATGAAACCCAACGCCCGCATAGTTTACGCTACCGCTAACCCATCCTACAAATAATTGTCTCTCCCTACTTATTGGATGTATGAGTAAACAGGATGAAAATTCGTTATGAACTGATTATTTACTGGAGTAATGAGGAGCAACTATTTATCGTTGAAGTTCCAGAACTTGCCGGATGTATGGCTGATGGAGAAACTTATCAAGAAGCTGTGCAAAATGCTGAAATCATTATTCAACAATGGATTGAAACAGCACAAGAATTAGGGCTCTTCTCGGCTTTGTGTGATAATTTTTGCTTATGGAATCTTGAAATGCTTACTGGACAAGACTTTTAAGACTATTTTGCGGATATTCTATCAGTATAGACCTCGTTTCCACACTTCCTGAACCGAAAGGACGTTTATTATTTGCTTGAACAACCGCAGGAATAGTAAAAATGGGTGTTGTAGATAACAATAAAATTAGAAATTTCCTCGATTAAGGATTGTGGGGAGTTATTATCAAATAACCTAGACATTAGGATAAATTATCGGGTATTTTATCTCATCGCAAGGCACTACTTAGAACGGGGCGACTTGTGGGGAAAGTTAGAAATTAATAGGCAAATAATCCCGATATTAATAAAAACGTCGGCCAGATTAAAAACAGGAAAATTAATCAATCTAAAATCGAGAAAATCCACCACATAACCAAACAAAAAGCGATCAATGCCATTGCCGAAAGCCCCTGCTAAAATAAAACCGTAGGCTAATTGTTCCCAACGACTTAAATGCGGTCCAAAGTAAGCAAAAGCCATTAATCCCAAACTAACCAATAAGGATAGCCATTTTAGCCAACCAACACCGCCCCGAAAAGCACTAAAAGCCGCCCCGGTATTAATCACATAGGTGAAATGAAAAACCCCCGGAATAATCGGGAAAGTATCCCCAATTTGCTCGAAACTCTGCACGGTTATATACTTAGTTACTTGATCTAAAATTAGACCAATCACCGCCACTATCCAAAACCAGCGATTCTTTTTTAACATTAGAGTTCTTGCATAATTAATTTTTGAGAGTTCAAAAATGAGAAAAAAAGCCATAAAATTGCATAAAATACCTAAATAGAGCATTTAATTGATTAATTCTCATTATTAATTCTCCTGACTCACCTAACGGAAAATTTTTGATTTTTGCAAGAGGTCTATTGGCTGTGGCATCAATAAAATAATAATTTACGGAAGAAAAAAGCAATAATTACCACCACACAAATTACTACTAATTGCCCTAAAAATGGCCAGACTGAATAATTCATAAATAGGGTGGGCAAACTATCGGGAAAGGTGATTTGACTAGCTTGGGGCTGAAAAATCGACAATCCCAGCATATATAATAAACCGCACAGATGAATCACTAACAAACCGGCAAAGGCACTTAAAGCTAGGGTTTCTATCTTGGCGCGCCAGCGAAAAGCCAACCAACCACACAGCCATGCCCCCGGCATAAAGCCTAAAATATAGCCAAAACTGGGTTCTTTCAGATAACCCATTCCCCCACCCAGGGCAAACACGGGCAACCAAGTTAAACCGAGAAAAATATAGGCCACCTGGGCAAGAAGCCCGGCATTTTTGCCCCCCAGACAGCCCGTTAACAATACTGCCCCAATTTGGTAAGTTATGCCCAGTTTTTGCGAAGATAGACCCGTAGCCGACCAACTAGCTAGGCTTACTGGAACAAATGTACTAAAGATTGTCAGCAACAAACCAATCAAGGCCCAGAGTAACTCATTGGGAACCGATGCGGAAACGCGCCGCGGCGGAGAGCCTCGTCCTCGACGTGATTTAGGTTGCCTGTTGGGGTTGGTATTCACCGGGGATGGGGGCTTCTCCTCCTATTAAACTAAGATCAGCCAACATCGCCTGATCCTGTTGGGGGGGTTGTCCTAGAGTGGTCAAATAATGCCCAATCAGCATAGCATTAATTCCCGATTTTAGCCCCAGATTTTGCAATTCTCCCATCACTGCCTCTCGTCCCCCGGCATAACGGAGGATTTGTTGGGGTAAAATAAACCGGAAAATAGCGATCGCTTTTAGGGCAGTAAAAGGGTCTAGTTTGGGTAAATGACCTAAAGGGGTGCCACTTCTGGGGTTTAATAGGTTAATCGGCACTGATTCCACTTCTAATTCCCCTAGGGAAAAAGCTAAATCGATGCGATCAGTCCAACTTTCCCCCATACCGATAATTCCCCCCGTACAAGCTTGAATTCCCGCCGCTTTCAGGTTTTTTACCGTTTCTACCCGATCCTGCCAACTGTGGGTGGAGACGACGTTAGGATAAAAATTCTCGGAAGCCTCCAGATTGTGATTATAACGGGTAACTCCGGCTTCTTTTAAGGCCTGCGCTTGGGCAAGGGTTAACTCTCCCAGGGCGCAGCAGGGTTTAATCTTGGCCGTTTCGATGATTTCTTGAACTGTGGCCAGTATTTCCTCGAATTCCTGCGATTTAGGGCTATTGTACTTTAATCCCCGACCTTGACTAACTAAACAGAAGCGTTTGGCCCCCGCGTCGGCTGCCGCTTTCGCATGGGTGACGATTTCCTCGCGACTTTTTAAACCGTAGATAGGCGAATCTTGACCGGGATGGTGGGCGGATTGGGAACAAAAACTGCAATTTTCCGAACAACTTCCCGATTTTATGTTGATAATGCTACATAAATCCACCGTATTGCCACAACAGGCCTGACGAATGCGATCGGCAGCCTCACATAAGCTGAAAATATTTTCCTGACCTTCGATCGCAGTTAAAGCTAGGGCCTCTTGCTTACTGAGTCGATCGCCAGCGATAATCTGATTAGCCCTAGTCTGTAACCAGTTTTTTAAGGGTTCTCCCTCCACGGGGATAGATTGAGTAGCGGTGTGTGTAGAGACTTGTACCACGTCGTTTATGCTCTGACTAAGTTAGGCTGATCTTATCATTATTCAGTTACGCTGAAAGCTCTAAAAAACTTTAGAAAAAATACCTTTTTGTGCTAGACTACCCGCAAAAGTTATCTTGTCTCCGATTTTATGAAAGTTATTCCGACGGAAATTCCTGATGTTTTAATCATTGAACCACAAGTTTACGGAGACGATCGAGGTTTTTTCTTGGAGAGTTTTAATCAGAAAGATTTTCGAGAAAAAACTGGGGTTAATACCACTTTTGTTCAGGATAATCACTCTATGTCCTTAAAAAATGTCCTGCGAGGATTGCACTATCAAATCCCCAATCCCCAGGGTAAACTGGTGCGAGTGGTGAGCGGTAGTGTTTTTGATGTGGCCGTGGATGCGCGTCAAAGTTCTCCCACTTTTGGGCAATGGGTAGGCTGTGTTTTAAGTGCGGAAAATAAACGGATTTTCTGGGTTCCCGAAGGTTTTGCCCATGGCTTTCTAGTCCTCTCCGACCGAGCCGAATTTCTCTACAAAACCACTAATTATTATTATCCCCAATACGAAAAAACTATTTTATGGAATGATGCCGATTTAGGGATTGATTGGCCCCTAGATACCCCGCCGATTCTCTCCCCTAAAGACCAAGCTGGACAACCCTTTAACTCCGTGGAAGTTTTCCCCTAAAGACGATGAAAAAAGTTTTACTAATTGGTGCTAAAGGTCAAGTAGGACAAGAGTTACAATTAACTTTACCGCAGTTAGGTGAAGTTATTAGTATCGGTCGAGAAGAACTAGATTTAACTAACTCGGAAAAAATCCGCCAGTTAATTAGGGAAATTTACCCCGATTATCTGGTTAATGCTGCCGCTTATACGGCAGTAGATAAAGCCGAAACCGAGCCAGATTTAGCCTATTCTATCAATGCTATAGCCCCGAAAATCATGGCGGAATCTGCCGAGAAAATTAAAGCTAAATTTCTCCATATTTCCACCGATTATGTCTTTGATGGTCGGAAAAATACCCCCTATCTAGAAACCGATCTCACTAATCCTTTAGGGGTTTATGGACAATCAAAGTTAAGGGGAGAAGAGGAGATTAAAACTGTTAATTCTCAGGCAATTATCCTGCGGACTGCTTGGGTTTACGGCAGTTATGGCAAAAGTAATTTTGTCAAAACTATGCTGAGATTAGGTAAGGAAAGAGAGGAGTTAAAAGTAGTTGTTGATCAGGTGGGAAGTCCCACTTGGGCAAAAGATATCGCCACGGCCATTACTCAGCTTCTAATTAATGTCGATAATCCCGCAGGAATCTATAATTTTACTAATAGCGGTGTTGCCAGTTGGTTTGATTTAACTAAAGCGATTTTTGAGGAGGCAAAAATAAGCGGTATTCCCCTAAAAATTCAGAGAGTAATTCCCATTACTACTGCTGAATATCCTACCCCAGCAGTGCGTCCGGCCTACTCGGTTCTTTCTGGTCAAAAAATCTCGCAACAATTGGGTTATATTCCTCCCTATTGGCGAGATTCTCTCAAAGCTATGCTCAACCAACTATTTAATCTTTAAAACTATGAAAGCACTAATTTTATCTGGTGGTAAAGGTACGAGGTTACGTCCCCTCACTTATACTGGGGCAAAACAGTTAGTTCCCGTTGCCAATAAACCGATTTTATGGTATGTAATCGAATCAATTGTCGCCGCAGGAATTACCGATATTGGTATTATTATCAGTCCCGAAACTGGGGAAGAAATTCGTCAGACCACGGGCAATGGTGAACAGTTTGGTGCTAAGATAACTTATATTCGCCAAGATCAACCTGCTGGATTAGCTCACGCGGTTAAAACTGCCCAATCTTTTCTAGCAGATTCCCCCTTTATTATGTACTTGGGTGATAACCTGATTGAGGATGATTTATCGCCATTTTTAGACTCTTTCCAAAGACAGTCCCTTGATGCTTTAATTCTCCTGCGAAAAGTGTCTAATCCTAGTGCTTTTGGGGTGGCAAAAGTAGATGAAACTGGCAAGGTTTTATACCTAGTCGAAAAACCCAAAGAACCCCCCTCAAATTTAGCTCTGGTAGGGATTTATTTTTTTGCCCCCACCATTCACCAAGCGATCGCATCTATTCAACCTTCGGCCCGGGGTGAGTTAGAAATTACCGACGCTATCCAAGAATTAATCAATCAAAACAAAGCAGTAGAAGCGAATAAACTGCTGGGTTGGTGGTTAGATACCGGTAAAAAAGATGATTTATTAGAAGCAAATCGGATTATCCTCGATACCAGTCTAGAAATCGCTTTACAGGGAGAAATTGATGCTAATAGTCAGGTGATCGGACGGGTAAAAATTGGTCAGGGTAGTAAAATTATTAATAGTACCATTCGCGGCCCTGTCATTATTGGAGAAAATTGTCACATTGAGAATTGTTTTATCGGTCCCTATAGCAGTATAGCTAATGGCACAAAATTAATCGATGCCGACATAGAACACAGTGTAATTCTCAAAGATGCCACGATTATTGGCATTCATCAGCGCATAGTTGATAGTGTTATTGGACGACGGGCAAAATTAGAAATTGCTCCCCAACGTCCGAAAGCTTTACGCTTTATGATTGGGGATGATTCCCATGTGGAATTAGTTTAGTGTTCGGGGATTAATTGCTCCTTATAATTAATACCAGAAGAGCGAGAATTTCCCTAGCTAATTCGGCGGCAGTTTCCCAGTTTTTCCCAGAAAGATTGACATTTTCAGGACGAAAAAGCCCACCTAACTATGTTATAATGGAAATTCTGACCTATTTTACCGTTCTAGAACTATGACGCAACAGTATCGCATTACCCTACTACCCGGCGATGGCATCGGGCCGGAAATCCTCGCTGTCACCGTAGAGATACTGAAAGTCATCGGTAAAAAATTTGACCTCCAGTTTGACTTCCAAACCGCTTTAATTGGAGGGGCAGCCATTGATGAAACCGGCAGTCCTCTCCCCGAAGCAACCCTGAGCGCCTGTAAAAATAGTGATGCTGTTCTCCTGGCCGCTATCGGGGGTTATAAATGGGATAATTTGCCCCGGCAGCAAAGGCCAGAAACGGGATTATTAGGCTTAAGATCCGGTTTAGGTCTTTTTGCTAATTTACGTCCTGCCACCATTTTTCCGCAATTAATCGACGCGTCTAGTCTCAAACGGGAGATTATCGAGGGAGTGGATATCATGGTCGTCCGGGAATTGACCGGGGGTGTCTATTTCGGTCAACCGAAAGGGATTTTTGAGACGGAAACGGGAGAAAAATGCGGTGTAAATACCATGGTTTACTTGGAATCAGAGGTGGACCGCATCGCTAAGGTGGCCTTTGAAATTGCCCAAAAACGCGGCAAGAAACTCTGTTCCGTCGATAAAGCTAATGTTCTTGATGTTTCCCAACTCTGGCGCGACCGGGTGACGAAAATGGCCGCTAATTATCCCGATGTGGAACTTTCCCATCTCTACGTCGATAACGCAGCCATGCAGTTAGTCCGGGCCCCCAAACAATTTGATACTATCGTCACGGGCAATTTATTCGGTGATATTCTCTCCGATGAAGCGGCCATGTTAACCGGTAGTATCGGAATGTTACCCTCCGCTAGTTTAGGGACTGCTGGGGTGGGAGTTTTTGAACCCGTCCACGGTTCGGCCCCGGATATCGCCGGCCAAGATAAAGCCAATCCGATCGCCCAGATTCTCAGTGCTGCTATGATGTTAAAATATGGGCTAAATCAGCCTTTAGCGGCAGCAGCACTGGAAAAAGCCGTAGAAAAAGTCTTAGATCTCGGTTATCGTACTGGAGATATTTTCTCGCAGGGTATGACATTAGTGGGATGCCAAGCTATGGGCCAGGCTATCCTGAAAGTTTTAGAATCCTAACAAAAGTGGCAAATTCGGAAATCGTCCTATACCATTGATTTAATAAATACGTCAATTTAATCGTGGGGAGACGAGTGATATGGTGGCCCTATCTCAAAAAACAGAACAGCAGCGTGTCGATATGGAAATCCCAATTTTGTTAGATCCTACTGTCTTACGGGCAGCCAGACGCATTTATCGCATCTACTGTACCCTCAATAGCAGAGTTAGTAAACGTCCTTTCGGTGTCGCTATTAACCGCGACAATCATCGCGGCCAATTGATTTTTAACAATAAACCGATTCTTCTCCCCGGAGAGTGTTTCGTCCCGATTAAGCAAATCGAATCGGAAGCCTATTAATTTTTGTGAAGATTTGCCCTAAATATCTTGCCAAACGTCAGCTAATACCCACTGGCGTAATTTTTTTGTCTAATATAAAAAGATGTTCGGGAATAATCTTAACTCTACCCTAATCCAAGACCTCGATCGCCTAGAAAATCGTCTTCGGGAAATTCCCCTCGAACCGGGGGTTTACTTCCTGCGCGACCAAAATGGCGAAATTCTCTACATCGGTAAATCCAAAAAACTCCGGTCTAGAGTCCGTTCCTATTTTCGTCCCAGTCAACCCCTCAGTCCCCGCATTGCTTTGATGGTGCGACAGGTGACAGAAATTGAATTTATCGTCACCGACACGGAAGCAGAATCTTTGGCCCTAGAAGCTAATCTAATTAAACAACATCAGCCCCATTTTAATACTCTCCTCAAGGACGATAAAAAATATCCATACATTTGTATTACTTGGTCGGAAACCTACCCGCGCATTTTCATCACCCGCAAAAGGAGCATCAATAACCAAAAAGACCGTTATTATGGTCCCTACGTCGATACCAGACTGCTGCGCTACACTTTACACCTAATTAAACGCACTTTTCCCCTGCGTCAACGTCCCCAACCTCTTTTCAAAGACCGTCCCTGTTTAAATTATGATATCGGTCGTTGTCCGGGGGTTTGTCAAAAATTAATTAGTCCCCAAGATTATCGAGAAACCTTGCAGAAAGTGGCGATGATTTTTCAGGGAAGGACGGGAGAATTATTAGAGAAATTAAACGCAAGGATGCTAGAAGCGTCGGAAAACCTAGATTTTGAACAAGCGGCCACGATTAGGGATCAAATTCGCGGATTACAGGCCCTTAATACCGATCAAAAAGTCTCTTTACCTGATGATACCGTATCCCGGGACGCGATCGCTTTAGCTAAGGACGAGCAGCATTGTTGCATACAATTATTTCAGGTACGTTCCGGTCGTTTGGTGGGACGTTTGGGATTTTTTGCCGATAGTCAGTCAGCAAACGAGGGAGAAATCCTGCAAAAAGTCCTAGAAGAACATTATTTATCGGTGGAAGGGGTGGAAATTCCCAGCGAAATCCTGTTACCCTGCGAATTACCGGAAGGTGAGGTGTTAGCGGGGTGGTTAAGGGAAAAAAAAGGTCGCAAAGTCGAGTTAACTGTTCCCCAACGGCAAAGTAAAGCGGATTTATTAGCTATGGTCGAGAAAAACGCTCTTTATGAGTTAGAAAAGACTAAAAGAAGCGCCGACCGGGATTTACAGTCTTTGCAGGATTTAGCGGTAATTCTCGATTTACCGGCACTACCCCACCGCATCGAGGGTTATGATATTTCTCATATTCAGGGTTCCCATGCGGTGGCGTCGTCAGTGGTGTTTATCGATGGGGTGGCCGCTAATCAACATTATCGTCACTATAAAATCAAAAATCCCGAAGTTAAAATCGGCCATTCCGATGATTTTGCCAGTTTAGCAGAAGTAATTCGGCGGCGTTTCCGTCGTTATGCCGAAAATCCCGATAATATTGCCGAAAGTGATGATTTTCCCGATTTGGTCATGATTGATGGGGGAAAAGGACAATTATCGGCCGTGGTGGCAGTTTTAGGGGAGATGAATTTATTAGAACAGGTAAAAGTTGTTAGTTTAGCTAAACAGAGAGAGGAGATTTTTTTACCCGGGGAATCCTCTCCTTTAGGGACAGATAAGGAACAACCCGGAGTGCAATTATTGCGTCGAGTCAGGGATGAAGCGCACCGCTTTGCTGTTAGCTTTCACCGACAACAAAGGATGCAAAAAAGTCGCCGTTCCCGTCTTGATGAGATACCGGGTTTAGGTTTTAAGCGACAAAAAGATTTATTAGCTCATTTTCATTCTCTGGATTATATTCGCGAAGCTTCCCTAGAACAATTGCAACAGGTGACAGGAATTGGGGAACAATTAGCTAAGGAAATTTATAATTATTTTCATCCTACGTAGGGATAAGCTGTTCAAGAATATCTTCAATAACGCCTAGTTTTAGCAAATCCGATTTATCCCCACTCACCAGATAATCAGCATTACCCGCAATCGCTGTGGCCAAAATGATATTATCATCTGGGTCGGGTGAATAAGACACAATAGGGAGCGATGTCACGCAGCGGGTGTAAGTGGTTATCCCTGCTAACATGGTTTGGGCTTCTTCTGGGGTGAAATAACAGTGGAGAAATTAGAATATTGCTATCAAGAACGAGACGTAGCACGAGTTTCTCGGATAGCCTCATTGATAGATTCTTCGATTTCTTCCTCGGAATAACGCAAGTTACGTTCTTGGACAGAATCCACGGTTTCTTCAAAGCTCAGTCTTTGTGCCGCCTCTTCAACGTATTGGGATAAGCCTCCCTTTTTTGCGCCTTTTTGTCCTAAAGCTGATACGGTTAGTGACCAACGTACCATGATTTTTCTCCTTTAGCCCCTAAACACATAAACATCATAACCCATTTCTAGCAACAATTAGAAAGAACAAATTTTAACCTCAGATAAGGTGCGTTACATTTGATTAATGCAGCCTACAATATCTACAAAGTGGAGAGCCGACTATAAACCCAAACGTTTATTTTCTAGTAGAAAAAGCAATTATTGTCGGTTGGGTTTCGTTCCTCAACCCAACCAAGAATAACCGTTGAGGCGGTTTGGTTTCGCTTTTTCAATCGAATTGAGCCATTTTCGACCCCGTATTGTTTCGCTCAACCCAACCTACGAGGCGAGGCTGAATCGGTGTCGAACTCGAAACTCTCCAGCAATCTATCCGCAAGAAGCGTCCTCGACAGATAAAACTCTATGTTCTACAAGCGATCGCAGTACAACTGAAAACCTAGACTAACGCGGAGTAACTTCACTCGCCACAAAACCCTTACCTTGCCTACATTTCACATTTATTCAGCAAGCCCTACTTATCTATCTAAACTGGTCGAGACAATAAAATCCTACACGGTCAACCTCATCGTTTTGGACGCGACAGGAGGTTTGGAAACCGAACTGGGATTCAATTTCCTGACAATTTACAACCTTGTCTCTAGAGATTCACACTCCTTGTTATCTCTGCTACGAAACTTCTGCGCGTCTTCACCCTGACATTTTTGATAAACTCGACCGCGCCAACTTTGGGGACGGGTAAAAGCGGAGATAAAAATGCGGATAACTGCCAGCGGATCCGCTAGGGGAGATAGCCAAAATAATCCTGAAGATAGATTGACTTTTTCGCCCCGATAGTAGCTAGGAGAAACAGCCAATAAAAGGGCAAAGCGAATCAATAACAGCAGCAGGTTTAAAGTCAAGACAATTTTTAAACTCAGGAAATCGTAGCCAAAAATAAAAGCTGTGAGCAGTAAAGGGGTGATAATTATCGGTAATCCCTGAGTAAGAGCTAATAAAGCTAAATCGCCCCATAATTGCCCCTGATAGGAGGCATCTTTGAGGTCAAGAGATCTGCCCCATTCGCGCCAAGTTTCCTTAAGTCCTTCGTACATCCGCACGCGAATTAACTTCGCCCCATCGAGAAATCCCACCCGATAGCCTTTAGTTGCCGCTAGACGCGCCAGGGTGACATCATCGCAAAAAGAACCTTTTGCCCCGCTATAACCGTCTAAAGCCGCTAAAACTGACCGCCGACAGAGAAAACATTGACCATTGGCCATCACTCTTTCCGGCTCTTGTTCTCGCACCCCGGCGGAATCAAAGCGATAGAGCAAAGTCATCAATAAAGCCGGCTGTAACCACCATTCTCCCGGATAGGAGAGGATAAATTGCGGCGACAGGGAAACTAAATCGTAACCTTCTGCGATCGCAGCTTTGACCAAACTAGCGACTAAATTTGCTTGGGGTTGCGTATCGGCATCAATGCCCAAAATCCAGTCACTTTCAGGGGAACTAAACAAAAAACCGTTGTGTAACGCCCAGGGACGACCTACCCAATCGTAGGGCAAAGGATCATCGGTTTTCAAGCGAAAGCGGGGGTCTTTTGCCGCTATCTCTTTAACTTTTTCCCTAGTACCATCTTGGGAATTGCTATCGACAATCAGAATTTCTCGCACTTCGTAACTCTGTTGACTCAATCCCTGTAAACAACCGTCAATCCGGGCCACTTCGTTTAACGTCGGCACAATCACGCTTACTGTCCCTAACATCTCCGGGGTGGGAGGTTGGGGAGTCAGGGGAGGACGACGACGCGCCCCTTTCAGCAGACGGGAAAGAAGGATAAAAAAGGCAACAGCCTGAGACAGCAGTAGCCCCAGGCAGAATGCACCGAGAATTATCTCAGTTAACAACTTATTTGGCTCCTCTCACCGAAACAACGGGGATTTTTAGGGTTGTTACTTCGCTGGTCGGCACTGTTTGCCCGGAAGCAAAAGTCTTGGCGCGATTATAGAGGAGTATTAAAGGCAGAACACCGGTGAGTAATCCTAAGAAAATCGGCGGATAAATACCAGCACCGATACTCATGACCGTCGCAAAGCCAAAATTACCCAAATACATCAGAAAAGGTAGGGTTAAATCTTGACTTGGCAGTTTCACCGGTTGCACTTGCCAAATTAAAGTGGCTACCGTCATAAAAACACAGCCCGTGCCAAACCAACCGGCAAAATTTTCATAGGGCATCCCAAAAAAAGCCCCCGGTTGTTCCCAAATCCAGAAGGGGATGGTAGTTTGACTCATGGCCGGATCTAGGACAAAATCCCATGAAGTTAATAATACCCCCCCGATAGCGATCGCTCCTAGATTTTGTAGCCATTGGGGTATAGCAAGAGTGGATAAACCAACACGAGCGATAATATAGGCACTAAAACCGAGATAAAACCAAGATAGGGGGATAGTAAAGGGTACTAAACCCGCAATTTTGTAACCTAAGCCCGAAAGATAACGATAATGACCGAAAGGAAAGCCGGTACTGGTTCCTAATAGTTCGCTACAAAGGGATAAACTGATAGCGGGAACCATGAATCCTAACCAGTGCCACACTCCTAGAGTCCGATAGGCATAAACAGCCACGGCTGCCATTCCTAACACCATATACACCACACCCCCCCCAGCCATTGACCAAGCAAAGAAGGTTTTGCCAAAATCTGGTAAATTGGCCACAAATTCGGCATGGGGCAGAACTAGCAACAATCCGGCTAGTCCAAAAGCCATCGATACAATATGACCGATGAGCAGAGCTTTTTCGATCGCAATTAGTCGTCTCATTAAATCTCTAGCGCTGCGAAGGGATAATCATTTTCAAGTTTACAAATCTTTATTAAAGAATTATTACGCAGATCGGTCACTTTCGGCAAAAAAGTTTTACAGGGGTTAGGGATTGGCCTGTAGTAGTGGTTTAGGAGTCAGTAGGCGGGAGAATCAAGAACTAATAATCAATCAAATTGTCTATCTAGAGATTTTATGCTACTTTATCTCAAATGTCGGGGTGAAGACCCTCGCTTTTAGGGACGGGATGAAACCCCAACCAATATAAAACAGCACTTCCACAAGCTCAGTCACAGGAAGCACGATTAAAAATAAGCGTCCAGTCTCCTGACAAAATCTCGAATAACTTCTTCTTTTAAGGGTCTTGACCTACTCAGGCCAAATAGCTACTATATGAGTATAGCGGATAGGGTAATCAACCGCTTTAAAAACCCCTGTAGTCTAATCACTACGCTATCTGCACCTTGACAATTAAAGATATGGGGTTCTACTCAAGAGTTCTAGTTTCTCCCCCTGCTCGTGATGTAAAATCTTTGCAGGAACTAGACAAAGCAGTATTTGAAGCTAACGTTTCAATTCAAGCAAACTTTGTAGAAATACAACTATCGTAGGGCATACAAAAAGTAACGCGCAGGCGTGAGAACCACCTCTGGGTTAGGTAACGCAAGGTATCTAGTTTCAGTGGACTCGATGAACCAAGAATCCCTCGCTTGAGTGCGACGGGAGTGTCAAACTTAGTTTTTTTATTTTTTTCAACCCCCAAAAATTAATTATCCGAGAGGCAATGACTAAAAATGCCTGACAATATGTGTTAACAATCATGCTTTTAGCCTAAAAAAAGGGCATTCTCCGGTTAAGTCCTCTCGATCGCCTAGTAATTACAGAGGTTCTTAAAAAAACTCTCTCCACCAGACTCACTATAATTAACACAGTAGCCTAGCTATGTCGGCAGAATCTAGACATCGGCGCCTACTTGCCAATCGATACCAACTGGTCGAGTTGATCGGCAGCGGTGCCATGGGACAAGTATATCGAGCAGAAGATAAACTCTTAGGTGGCGTAACCGTCGCCGTGAAATTTCTCTCGCAAACTCTCCTCAACAAAAGAATGCGCGAGCGTTTCGAGCGAGAGGCGACTATTTCGGCACTTTTAGGCGAAAAAAGTATTCATATTGTTAAAGTTCGTGATTATGGTGTAGATGAAAAGGATGTCCCCTTCTACGTCATGGAGTTTTTGCAGGGGGAAAGCATGAGTGAAATCATCAAATATCACCCACTGCCTCTCTCGCGTTTCCTCAATCTCACCCGTCAGATTTGTTTCGGCTTGGAATGCGCCCATAAAGGTATTATCTTCCAAGGCGAGATCTGTCCGATTATTCACCGGGACATCAAACCAAGCAATATTATTGTGATTCAGGATTCGGGATTGGGGGAATTGGTGAAAATTCTCGATTTTGGCATCGCTAAACTCATCCAATCGGGAGAATCCCAAACCCAATCGTTTATGGGAACCTTAGCCTATTGTTCCCCGGAACAGATGGAAGGGAAAGAACTCGATCATCGTTCCGATATCTACAGTTTCGGGATTGTGATGTACGAGATGATCACGGGAGAAACGCCCCTTTTTCCTGATAATCACTCCTTTGGCGGTTGGTACGAGGTTCACCACTACGCCGAACCCCGTCCCTTTAATCCTAGCTGGCAATTACCGCCAGAATTAGAACAGTTAATCCTACGCTGTTTAGCCAAAGCACCCAGCGATCGCCCAGAAAGTATTGCAGATGTACTACAACTTCTCGAACGACTGGAACCCTTAGTCAAAAATGAAATAGTCAAAAAAACCGACAATGACACCAGCAAAACCAAAACCCCTTATGATTTAGATCGAACCAGTGTTTCCTCTGCCCATGCTAGGGATATCTGTCTCAAGTCTCGTTGGCCCGAGGATAAACCCCGCCAGAAAATTGTCTTCCCCCGCTGTCTCCGGGCTGCCGACGGCGTTTTTGCCAGTTTGTGGGCAATGTTGGAGCGAGAAGATATCGCCGTCCGGGTTGCTAGTGTCCGTTATAATCAATTCCTCTTTTTACCCACACCCCACCCGATGATTCTCTGGATTACTGTCCTCTATCACCGTCAATGGGGACCCCGCTGGTTGCCCTGTTATTTGGACTTAAAAACCCCCCAGGGTCAAAAAATGACCAAAACCCTCGCCGAAGCCGGTCAGTACTGGATTTTATTTTTCCCCCTCGAAGGCGGCCTGATCTGTGAAAATGTGATCACCGCTAATATTCCCGCCAATCAAGGCCAAATTTTGCAGCAATGGCTGACCGATAGTCAATCGGCCTGGGTTGGCAATCCACAAATCAGCAAGCGGATGTTAAAACGGAAACTGGATGAACTCAAACCCAAAATTTTGGCCAAATTAGCCTCAGAATTAGCCCAAGGCACACCAATTTAACTTTCTAAAAAATCAAATCGGGGGGGTATTAACTAACCCCCCCCTTTTATCTATACTATTCACCCAGATTACAGAGGTCGATAGACGCGGTAATCAATATTGGGGAAAATATTATCGATTTCCTCGACTTTTTGCAACCAACCGGCATCAATCTTCTCGGATTTCACATCTTCATAGATTTTATTTAACCGCATCAGGTGGGAACGAGTGCGCCGGACAGCATAGGGAACCATCGTACCGGTTCGCATAATAAAGGCCCAGTCAGAAGATTGTGCTAATAATAACTCCCGGGCCGCCTGATTTAAAGCCCGTTCCTGCAATTCATCCTCCGCTTCGTGATGACTTAATTCAATCATCCGTTCCGTGCCTTTGTGCAGGTGAGGATAGATCCAAGCGTTGGTTTCATTTAGCCAGTATTCATGGAAACCCTTATAACCCCAACTGGATTGGGAAGGACGACAGACCTGCTGATGGGGGTTAGCCCGGAGATAATCGGCTAAATGGGTCATTTGGTAGATATTTTGGTCATACCAAGACTTACGGAACAGAAAATCAATAAACCAGGGTCCCTCATACCACCAGTGACCGAATAACTCGGCATCGTAGGGAGAAACCACCAGGGGAGGACGGCCCATAATTCCGGCTAAACTCTCCACTTGCCGCTCGCGATTATACATAAAATTGCCCGCGTGTTCGGCGGCCTTTTCTTTGGCCCAGTAGGGGTCATAAAGACCTTTTTCCGATAAACCACCGTCCCGGCTAGTAATTTTGTGGTATTTGATGCCTATATTCTTGCGTTGACCATTGGGCATGATATAGGGCTTAATATACTCGTATTCCGCTTCCCAGCCCAAATCTTTATAGAATTCCCGATAAACTATATCCCCCGGATAACCGACTTGGGAAGACCAAACCTGTTGGGAAGATTCGTGGTCACGACCGAAAGCGGCCACCCCGGTTTCTGTGAAAATGGGCGCATAACTGCCGTAACGGGGGCGCGGACGACCGTAGAGAATACCGTGGCCATCGACGAGGAAATAACGAATGCCCGCATCGGCTAACATTCTTTCTACCCCCTCGTAGTAGGCACATTCCGGCAACCAAATGCCCTTGGGACGACGACCGAAATTTTCTTCGTAGTGTTGACAGGCCACCTCAATTTGCGCCCACACCGCTTGTGGGTACATTTTCATCAGGGGCATATAACCATGGGTCGCACCACAGGTGATAATTTCTAGGTTATTACTGTCGAGGAATTGTTTAAAGGCTTTGACCAGATCTCGATCGTATTTTTCCCAAGTTTGTCGGATACTTTGGAAGGATTCAGCGTAATATTCGGCTAAGTAGCGAATATGGCCATTATGTTGATTATGGTCGATTTCTTTAGCAATTAATTCTTCTAACTTACCTAAGTGTTCTTCATAACGCTCTTGCAGTAACGGATCCCGCAGCATCGACACCAAAGGCGGAGTCATGCTCATGGTCATTTTAAAATCGATACCATCCCGCTTGAGACCTTCAAAAACTTGCAGGAGAGGGATGTAGGTTTCTGTGATTGCTTCGTATAACCATTCTTCTTCGAGGACGTAATCGCTTTCGGGATGGCGGACGAAAGGGAGATGCGCGTGGAGAACTAGGGCAACATAGCCAAAAGCCATAGGATTTCTTCTTAGAATTAAGGAATAAAACTTTCAGATTAGGTTGAGTAGATTTTATACTATCTTAAGCTTCTACAATAAAGAATATGATAAAAGTCGATCGATCATCGATCGATCTCGTCAATCCCTAGGTTTACTAATTTTCCGATGCTCCCATCTAACGAGCCACTGACTGCTTTAGGGAGAGAGGCGACAACGCCTCTCTCCATTCAACTTTTGCTATTTGTTGATGACCGTCCCAGTTCTCAAGAAATTATCCGTCAAATTCAGTCCTATCTCCAGTCTTTGAAGTCTGATTACCCGATTGACCTACAAATCATCGAAATTCGGCAGCAACCTCATTTAGTCGAACATTTTCGCCTTGTAGCTACCCCTGCCTTGGTCAAAATTGCCCCCGGCCCCCGTCATACCCTCGCGGGCAGTAATCTGGTGGAACAGTTTAAAAAATGGTTGGTACGCTGGCAAAAAGCGATTAAAGAGGAGGTCAAAAATCATCACGCTGAGGATGCACAACGTCAAGAGGTGGAACATTCGGGCGAACTCATCCGCATCGCCGATGAGGTTTTTCGTCTTAAACAGGAAAAGGAAGAATTATTAGAACAATTAAAATTTAAAGACCAAATTTTGGCTATGTTAGCCCACGATTTACGCAGTCCTCTCACCGCTGCTTCCATCGCTGTGGAAACCCTAGAATTAGCCTATCATCAACCAGATACGGAGCGCAGTCTGCAATTACGAGAACAACTGCATCAACAGGCCCGCAAACAGTTCCGGATTATGAACCGTTTGATTACGGATATTCTACAAGCTTCTAAGAGCATGGCGGCGCAATTCACTCTCCACCAGAGCAAATTTGATCTGCAAGCTCTTTGTCAGGAAATTTTGTCTCAATTTACCGATACTTTTCAGGAAAAGACTTTAATTCTCCAAAGCGATATCCCCCAAGATCTGCCCCCCGTCTATGCTGATGAGGAGTTAATCCGACAGGTGATTATTAATCTCCTGGAGAATGGCATCAAATATACCCCCGCTGGCGGCGCAATTACCCTTTCTGTCCTCCATCGTACTACTCAAAAAGTACAGGTGAGCATCAGTGATACCGGCCCGGGCATTCCCGAAGAAAAACAAGAGCATATTTTTGAGGGTCATGTGCGTCTCAAACGGGATGAGGGTAAAGAAGGTTATGGCATCGGTTTATCGGTCTGTCGCAAGATTATTCGCGCCCACTACGGTCAAATTTGGGTGGATAGTGTCCCTGACCAGGGCAGTAGTTTTCACTTCACTCTGCCAGTTTATCGCTAAAATGCTCCGCTAACCAATTATCAATGTCCCCTAAAACTAAGTCGGGGATTTCCCAGGGAAACAGATGGGCTGTATCCGGGTAACATTTCCACCCAGACAGTTTCAGGTTTTCGGCCGTTTCTTGGCTCGAGGCACTGGTAATATGGCGATCCTTTGCCCCCGCCAGAACTAAGCAGGGAATTGTGATTTTGTCAAGAGATTTTAAACAATTGTTACCTTTTTTTAAAGCCCGATTTAAAGCGCGATTAGCTGCTGGAGAAGTGCCTAAGTAGGCAGGAACAGCATCTTGAGCAAGATAGCGATAGGTGATCGCTTGATGTTGTGAAAAAAGGTACTGAAACAGGGAACGACGAGCAAAAGTATCAATATTCCAACGCCATCCCGGTTTGATCTGATTGAGAATTGCCGCTATCCCCGTCAAAACTAAATCTGTGGTGGTGATGGGAGGATGACTACCCCAAGGCCGCGCGGCCGAGGCCACCAGAATTAAACCGGGAAAGCGCTCCGGATGCCGCAATACTAATTCCAGGGCGATTATACCCCCCAAAGACCAACCGAGAATTAAACATTGCTGGATTTTTTGGCGATCGAGCAGCTCGATTAAATCCTCTAGATGTTCTTCTAGCTGAAAATCCCGGCGATAACGACTTTTACCGTAGCCGCGCAGATCCGGGGCCAGGGTTTGCCAGCGTTGGCAAAAATGATCGGTAAATACAGACATACTATCCGCCGAACCGGGATGACCGTGCAGACAGAGAATCGGATAGCCATTACCTTTGATCTTAACGTTTAGAGCGATCGACATTGAGCAGTTATCAGTTATCAGTTATCAGTTATCAGTTACCAGTTATCAGTTATCAGATTTGAGTTTTAAGTGAGCAGTATGTATTAAGCGAGCAGTATTAAATAGCAGTTTCCTACTGTCTTTTCGCTGTTCACTGTTTACTATTTACTGATCACTGATTATTGACTAGGATATATGAGCGATCGAGTCTCTGGTATGTCAAACTAGAGAATAGGAGAGAGTTGGTCTAGAGGTTGCGGGGTCATTTGATCAATGATTCCGAGGAAAGTCCGAACTCCCGAAAGACCACACTTGCTGGATAACGTCCAGTGCGCGCGAGCGTGAGGATAGTGCCACAGAAAAATACCGCCCCCTTTTTTCAGTGATCAGTAAACAGTAACGAAAGTAAATTTACTGATAACTAATAACTTTCCACTGATAACTGATAACTGATAACTGATTGGGGGTAAGGGTGCAAAGGTGCGGTAAGAGCGCACCAGCAGTATCGACAGGTACTGGCTCGGTAAACCCCGGTGGGGAGCAAGGTGGAGGGACAAAGGTTGGTCTTTTTCCTGTCCCGTTTTTAGGAACCGCTTGAGGTAATTGGTAACAATTATCCCAGATAGATAACCTCTATTCCAACAAAGGTAAAAGCGATTTTACTGCTGTTGGGAAATACAGAATTCGGCTTATGTCTGACTCTCTCCTTTATCAGTTATCACTGATCACTGATCAGGAGATTATTTTTATTTATTCTCCCCCCGCAACGCGCACGAAGTGGTCTCCCCACACCCTACACCCTACACCCTACACCCCACACCCTACACCCTACACCCTACACCCCACACCCCACACCCCACACCCTACACCCCACTTCCCCATCCCCCATCCCCCATCCCCCATCCCCCGTCTTCCCGATCCAATGTCCTTAAGTGATCCGCGTCGCCAAAAACAATTAAAAACCCTAGTGGAAAAGTTAGGTTTATCGGCTGATGTCCCCGTTAGGTGGGATTTATTAGATTTGGCCCTAACTCATCCCAGTGTTTCCCGTGATAAGAATTATGAACAATTGGAATTTGTGGGCGATTCTGTGGTAAGACTCGTGGCGGCGGAGGTATTGTTAGAAACCTATCCGGAGGCGCTCGTGGGAGAATTTGCCGCCCTGCGATCGATGATGGTTAGCGATCGCACTCTGGCGGAATTTGCGGATCGCTACGGTTTCGAGCGTTATTTGTTGGTGTCAAGTAGTACGAGTATCGATCAAGCGGGGCAAATTTCCCGACTAGCAGATGCTTTTGAGGCGGTCTTGGGAGCATTATATCTTAGTACACAGACAATGATTTTAGTGCGTTCTTGGTTAGATGAACCACTAAGGGAAAAAGCGGCCGAAATTCGTCGAGATCCGGCCCGGCAGAATTATAAGGATGCCTTGCAAGAGTGGACACAAGCAACATACAAAAAACTACCGCAATATTTAGTCAAAGAAATCAATGGTTTAGATCAAGAACGTTTTTGTGCGGAAGTGTGGTTAAATGAGCAGAAATTAGGAGTGGGAACTGGCAGAAGCAAAAAAGCAGCGGAACAGGCAGCGGCTAAATCGGCTTTTCTAGAAGTGGTTAAAGGCTAAATGCGGGCATTTTTGCCTAACGGACGAATTGCCAGAGGCGAATTTTAAAATCATAATTACCACTAGCCAAATACTGCCCATCGGGACTAAAAGCTAGGGATTCCACCCAGTCGGAATTATTATCAAACCAGGCCAACTGTTTACCCGTGGTCACATCCCATAAACGCACACCGTCATTACTGGCACTAGCGAGAATTTGTCCGTTAGGATGGAGTGCCAGGGAACGAATTCGGGCCGTATGACCGATGAGGGTAAATAATAACTTATTATTGCTCGTATCCCAGATTTTAATCGTGCGGTCTAAACTACCCGTAATTAAATTTTTACCGTCGGGAGTGTATAAAAGCTTGCTAACCGCTTGGGGATGGGCGGAAAATTTCGATAAAAATTTGCCCTCGCGGATGTCCCAAAAATGTACCTCACCATTTTCATGACCACTAGCCAGGGTGACACCATCGGATTTCATTCCTAGGGAATAAACAAAATTACCCACCCAATTTAAACGATAGAGGGGACGGCGGGGGGGTTGCACTGTCCAGAGGCGAATTCCTTCCAAACCACCACTAATTAACGTTTTACCATCGGGAGTAACGGTGAGGGCGAGGACAGTATTACCGTGTTCGAGGGCAATTCCTAAATACTTGCCTTCCACCAGATTCCAAAAATTAATGGAACCATCTAAACCGCTACTAACTAATAATCTTTCGTTGGGACTAATGGCTAAAGCTTTGACGCTGGTTCTTTGGGCGCGAGTTTGGGAAACTTTTTGCCCTGTTTTTACTGACCAAATTCTCAGGAGAGGATCCGTATCACTACCACCAGCGAGAACAAATTGGTTATCGGGGCTGAAAATCAGCGCATTAGGGGTGGATTGTTGCCCTTCTAAGGTTTTAGCGAGGGTAAGTCTGCCTAAACCTTCTACTAGGATAGTTTCTGGGGTTTTTTCGCCACTTGCAGCCGCGGGTTTAGGGGGGGCAATGGGATTTTGGGCCTGACTAAGCTGATGTTGCCCGATTGTCAGCGCGGTTAGGACAGTGACCACAATTGCCCCGACAAGTTTCTCCCCACCCATAAATCGGAATTTCATAAATTTACTTGAATATTAACAAATGAACGGTGCTATAGATTCTAGCCTTTGAGGGGATTGATTGCCAAGCAAGGTGAGATTTTTGAGCTAAGAAGGTCGATTTTTTTCGTTTTTCAGGGTTGGTAAAGCTACTTGACCCGATTGGGGCGGTAAATAATATCTCGCTGCTTCTTCTTTGTTGATTTGCTCGGTTTTTTGGCCCTGTTGCCACCGGGCGAAGATAGCGCTCGCCATAATCGTTGCCCCTAAAGATAGCAGTGTCCATCTTTGTCCTACAACCCCGATGATGACATCTACTGCCGCTACGGTAAAGATAAAGCTAGTTATTGGTTCTTGACGGTAAGCTTTCTTGAGAAAACGCGGCCAGAGGAGATTACTCATTTTATCTATTATTTCTACGGTTTCGATAATTCCAGCTTATCCTATCATCCTAAAAAATGTTGTCGATCGGGTGATGGGGGGTTTTTCAGTGAGCAGTAATCAGTAAACAGTGAACAGTAATCAGTAAAGCCGAATAATATTAGAGATTCTACTGCTGAACTGCCAATAATCACCCCCAGAGGAGCCAATCCTTTAACAAAGACAAAGAGAAGATACCCCCTCAAAACCAGTTGATAGGATTATGGTAGTGACCGAAATCAACTTTTAAGAATCTATAATAGGCTTTATTGTCCATTATTATCTAAATAACGGACAAAAAGCCTGTTATATGCACTTTTTCTCGGTATTATCATGACCTATCCTCTCTACGTCGCTTTTATTTGGCATCAACACCAACCCCTTTACAAATCCTGTCAAACTCGCGCGGATGCTTCGGGACAATATCGCTTACCCTGGGTGCGACTGCATGGAGTGAAAGATTATCTCGATTTAATCTTAATTCTAGAACGTTACCCGAAATTACACCAAACTGTCAACCTTGTCCCCTCTTTAATCCTGCAATTAGAGGATTACGTCAACGGACTAGCTATAGACCCCTATCTTGCTCTCACCGTCACCCCAGAAGCGCAATTAACCCTAGCACAAAAACACTTTATCCTCGAACACTTTTTCGATGCTAACCATCGTACCCTGATCGATCCGCACCCCCGTTACGCCCAATTATACGCACAGCGTCAAGAAAACGGTCATAGTTGGTGTATTAGCCATTGGCATCTTCAAGATTATAGCGATCTCTTAGCTTGGCATAACCTCGCTTGGATTGATCCTATCTTTCACAGTGACCCAGAAATCGCTACTTGGTTAGAACAGGGAAAAAACTTCACTTTAAGCGATCGCCAGCGAATTATCTCCAAACAGCGTCAAATTCTGCGTCGTATCTTGCCGCAACATCGGTTAATGCAGGAAACTGGACAACTAGAAATCATTACCAGTCCCTACACCCATCCGATTTTACCCCTGCTGGCCAACTCGGAAGCCGGCCGGGTAGCGGTGCCGAATATGACCCTTCCTCGCCAATATTTCCGCTATCCTGAAGATATTTACCGCCATCTCCGGAAAGCTTGGCAAATCTATATCGATCGCTTTGATAAACAACCTCGAGGACTTTGGCCCTCGGAACAATCCGTTAGTCCCGCAATTCTCCCCGCTGTCGCTAAACAGGGTTTTCAGTGGTTGTGTTCCGATGAGGGGGTGTTAGGTTGGTCCCTGGGACATTACTTTCATCGCGACGAAAAAGGCAATATTAGCGAACCAGAATTGCTTTATCGTCCCTACCTTCTGGAAACTAGCAACGGCAATTTATCCATGGTTTTCCGCGATCATCGTCTCTCAGATCTGATCGGATTTAGCTATAGTGGCATGAAAGCGCAAGAGGCCGCTACAGACTTAGTTAAACACCTAGAAGCGATCGCCGAACAACTAAAAACCAACACCGAAACCACGACCCTAGAAAAACCCTGGTTAGTTACCATTGCGCTAGATGGCGAAAACTGTTGGGAAAACTATCATCAAGACGGTTTACCCTTCCTAGAGAACCTTTATCAACTTTTAAGCGACCATAAAGAGATCGAATTAGTCACAGTTTCCGAATATCTCGATCGCTTTCCCGCTAAGGCAAAAATTCCTGTCCATAAACTTCATAGCGGCTCTTGGATCGATGCCAATTTTACCACTTGGATCGGCGATCCCGCTAAAAATAAAGCTTGGGAATATCTAATTTTAGCCCGTCAAACCCTCGCTAATCACCCGGAAGCGACGGAAGATAATAACCCCGATGCGTGGGAAGCATTGTATGCAGCGGAGGGTTCCGATTGGTTTTGGTGGTTTGGTTATGGCCATTCCTCCAATCATGACGCAATTTTTGACCAACTTTTCCGCGAACACCTAATCGCTCTTTATCAAGCTTTAAATGAGCCAATTCCCTCCTATTTGCTCGAACCGGTGGAAGAACACGGGGATAAACAAAGTAATCGTCCTGAGGCTTTCATTCACCCCATTATCGACGGTTTTGGAGACGAACAGGATTGGGATAAAGCTGGACGGATCGAAATTGGCGGCGCCAGTGGTACGATGCACCGGGCTTCGTTAGTACAAAGGCTCTTTTTCGGTTGGGATCACCTCAATTTTTATCTGCGTTTCGATTGGAAACCGGGGGCAGAATTAGGCAAAGATATCCCGCCTGAAGTGCATTTATATTGGTATTATGATGAAGTGCATCGTCTGCAAAGTCCAATTCCCCTAGCAGATATTCCCCCTCGATCGCCCCTCGATTACGGTTATCATCATCATCTAGGAGTTAATTTAATCACGGAATTTACTTGGTTAGAAGTAGCTCAAGAATATTTTACTTGGCAGCGAGTTCCTAGTAGTGCCAAAGCTTCTTTTAATCAATGTTTTGAAATTGCTGTCCCCTGGGAAGGATTACACATTGAACCCGATGATCGTCTCCATTTAATCGCAGTTTTAGCCAATCAAGGTCAATACTATGATTTCCTCCCCGTTGAAGAATTAATCTTCCTACAAAGACCTTAAATCAGTGATCAGTAATCAGTAATCAGTAATCAGTTTTTTAGTTATCAGCTATCAGCTAGAATCATACTAAATCCGTTGAGCATAGGTTACATATCAGGATAGGCAAGAGGCAAAAGAGGAAATAGATAATCAGTCTTTAATAACCAGATTTAGTATTAAACGCTATCCTTGGAGAAATGGATGCGGATCACTGGCAAATTCACCACATCTGTGCAGCGGGAAATTAGCTATATAGTCGCTTGATCTAGCTTTTTCAGGGCGCTGAGAGCATGGAGACGAACGATCGCTTCCCCATCGGTTGCTAAAGTCAGCAAAATGCCTTTATTATCCCGATCTAATGCTCCTAAAGCGATCGCTAGAGACTGTTTAACTCCCGTATCACCGAGGATCGTCAGACAGGAGTGATAAAAATTACCGAGAATTGCCCCTGCTTGTCGGCGTAATTTCTGAGAGGTTTGCCGGCCGAGAATAGCGATAATTTCCCGACAAATCAAGATATTTTCGCTATATAAAGCCTTTTCTAGATAATTTAAAGCTTCCCCATCCTCGATCCAGCCTAATGCTCGAACTACAGTTAATTTTAAACTATCGGGGGTTAAGGAAGATTGCAGCAGTGGATTTAAAGCTTTGGCTGAGGCTGCTGTGCCGATACGACCAAGAGCGATCGCCGTTTCTTGACAGATATCGAGATGGATATCGAATAACAAAGGTTGCAGATGCCTAACTAAATCTGCTTGGGGATAATTTGGTAGTAGGTAAATACTAGCTTTAATTGCTTCCCGTCGCACATCGATGGCCGGATCCTGTAAAGCATCGAGGATAATCGCAGTAATCTGGGGATCGCGAAAACTGCTTAAAGCTTCGATCGCCATGGCCCGAATGGCGCTAGATTGATCCTTAACTACAGTTAAAAGCGGTTCGATAATTTCCGGTCGGCGAATTTGTGATAAAGCTTGTACGGCTAAAAAACGGGTATTAGAGTCGGACAGTAATTGTTCTAAACTGGAGATCGCAGAACTGCCGATATTAGCTAAAGCGGCCGCAGCCATTTGGCTGAGTTCCTCCTCCTCCGATCTTTGCAATAATTGACTGAGAGCGAGAATACAGGCTCGATCGTCAAATTGACTGAGAATTCTTGCCAGAAACCAGCGCATTTCCCCATCTTGTTCCTCGGATTCTAACAGGGCAATTAAAGGAGCGATCGCCGATTGACCGATTTGAGGAAATAGTTTCGCTATCTCCCATCGCTGTGGAAAATCACATTTTTGTAAAGCTTCTAGGGCTAAATCGAGGATTTCATCGTTAATAATCGATTCAACAGCATCTTTTTGGTTTAAAAGTCGCTGTATGCTGGCGTTTAATGTCTTCCAGTCCTTTTTATTCAACGCTATCTGAGCTTTTTCTAGCAGAGCTTGCATCGTGAGAAATGGCCTCGATTTTCGTGCTACCTATCCTAAGAATTTGACGCTCCCCGCTCTAAAGAGACGGGGATTCTTCGTTCATTGAGTCTCCGTTAGCCAGCAGGATTTCTCCAACCAACCAAGAGGGAATCTCCCCCCCCTTGCCCCCCCCGACGTCGGGGGGGGCAAGGGTAGGGTTGATTCATGAATCAACCCTACCTTGAATCAACCCTACCTTGAATCAACCCTACCTTGAATCAACCCTACCTTGAATCAACCCTACCTTGAATCAACCCTACCTTGAATCA
>SFAU01000169.1 GCA_007096045.1 Microcystis novacekii Mn_MB_F_20050700_S1
CCTATCAGCTTAGGCGGAAAGGATGAATACAAAAACCTTCAATTACTACACCGCCACTGTCACGATGATAAATCGGCATCTGATGGAAGCCTTAAATCATCTACATTAACATCATCAGAAGTTAGTGTAGATAATACAAGGCTAACCAAAAGAAGTCAAGCTGTATCCTTAACAAGGGAACAGTCAAACTAGGAGCCGTGTGAGGTGAAAGTCTCATGCACGGTTCTGAATGGGAGGGGAGGTCGGTGACGACCTTCTCGACCCCTAATCATTCTTAGATGGACTGGTCTATGAAAAATCGTTTATACCTTGACCTGATGGCTAATAAGGAAAAGGGGTTTGCCTTGCCTCTTGCCGTGTTAATTGGACTTATCCTGATGGTAACAGGAATGACTATGATAATGCGCGCCCAAGGAGACCAATCGAAAGTAATTGCCCAAAAAGCCCAGGCTGACAGTTTAACAAGTTCCGAAGCCGGGGTGGCTCGCGTGCAGGATTTACTGAATAGCGTTCGAGTCATGGCGACGGTTAATAGTAATTGTACTTCCGGCGATTGTTGGCAGAACGCCCAAGTACCTACTGGCAATCCCAGTACCAATTTCCAAAGAGATTTAAAAAAATTAGCCATTGCCACCGCCTGTGGTAATTCCAGTCGTAATAACGAAATTGCCAACAAAATCCTCGCACCAACTAATCAACGAGCGGCAAATCCAGGATTAAGAGATTTGGCTACTGGTCAATGGTTTCAGTTGAATGATAATCGTTATTATCGCATGGTTCGATACAATTTTACCCCAAGCTTTGACCGCCGTATTCTGGGTTGGGGAGTTCTCACCCTCGAAGGACGTTCCCGCACCAGTGCCGAAACAGACCTAACTAACACTAATATCAATGGAGATAGTGGCGATAATGCCGCCTCCCGTAACCGGGTGGTGGTAACTATCCCTATTCTTTCTTCTCTTCCCCTCGCATTCAATCGCACCACGGTTCCGGCTTTATGGATAAGCGAGGGAGCCACGGAAAATGCAGGTGCAACTGGCGAGATTACGGTCGGCAGTGCGGATTATCCCGGTGGTGCTCAATTTAAAGGGGATGTGGTGATGAGCGATACTACGACGACAACGGGATTTGTCGAGCCGACGGCAACTTTGCAACCAGATCTAGAATGTTTTATTAACACGAATAAAATTCAACAGCCCACACCCGCACCCAATACCCCCTACAAAGCGCAATTTGTCGGTGTTACTTTTCCCAATTTACCGCCGATTCCCACCAACGTCCCCCCTGGGCAACAAAACCCAGAACTCCTCCCGACGGGTACCACCACTTTTCCCAGATTACAAGGATCACAAGTAGACCAACCCCGCCAGATTCAAGGCGTACCAGTGTACGAGTATGTCTTTGATTCTATCAACTTGAATAATCGGCAAATCACCATTACTCCGGGACAACGGGTAGTTTTCTATGTTAGAGGTGATATTACTGGTAACGGTGACATCAGTCACGACTGCAGCGGTGTTACATCACCCACGGTTTGTAAACCGGGCAATCTACAGATTTATGCCTATAATCAATTGGGTTTAACTGGGCCGCAAATTTGTCTGACAGGGAGCCAAAGACTAGAGGCATTTATTTTTGCTCCTGACTATTCCCTCGGTAAAAATGGTACCGGTACTTTCATCGGTGCTGCCTGGGGTAAAAAGTGGGGCAAAATTTCAGGCTGTGGCTCACCTAATTCACCTAATGATGCTGTGGCTGTTACCCAAGGGGTAGAATGGACTGACTTAATCACAAACCTGAAACCAGGCCCCTCCAACGACTTGCCCCAACTTGGCAAGATTGCCAATTGGTGTGAGGAACCCATTGATACCACGGGTACATCTCTGTGTGCACCTTAATTTCGCAACTGCTTCACCCTCTCCCACTCCCTAAAAAAGTTTAACTTATCGGTTTGATAAGGGGGGTTGAGGATTGCGGCTCAGGACAGGTTTTATTGGTGAAATCACAGCGATAAATTGCCGGTTTTTGCCAACTGAGGGGAATTTCTAGCAAATCCCTCGAACCGGTCATCGCTTGTCCCAGAAAGAGAGCCAGAGCGATACAATTGAGGATTGTATGGGCGATGCGCCAACGATGGGAACGGTCTTTATAGATATCTTCGACAATGGCCAGAGAGAAAATCATCAGTAATGATGCCGCCATACCGATATAGTAGTGGGACCAGTACCATTGGGCCGAGAGTCGCCAGACCCCATCCTGAGAACCGATAATAATTAAACCGATGCCAGTCAGGGTGGCAAAAATTCCGCGCCAGAGGGCTTGTCTAGCGCGGTAGAGACAGACCAAAGAGGCAATGGTGACAAAAAACATCAAAATCACAAAAATGACCTGAAAGGAGTCTAATTTTCCGTCTTTTTGTTGATCGACAAAACCATTAAAACCGTAAACGACCGAGTAAGCTAGTGCTAAAAGGTTCACCCCTACCACTGTACCCGTTAACCAGCGGCCTAAGCGTAGATGTTCTGGCCCAGCCACTGGGGGAATTTTACTTTTATTTCCTGCGTTGGTTTCTAGGCGACGTTGACGGGTTTGCCAAGCAAAGTTAACTACGAGACCGATAATAGGGAAAACGACCACTATCGCTAGGACAGGATGAATGAGAGCCATAAAATCGACGAATTGCATATAAATATCCCGAAAATCGTCAGCAGTTGACAAGCTATAGCCTTGTTTTTTTTAGCTTATCGCAGATATCAAAAGGCAAAAGGCAAAAGGCAAAAGGCAAAAGGCAAAAGGCAAAAGGCAGCTTTGTTCTCCCCACACCCCACAACCCACACCCCACACCCCACACCCCACACCCCACACCCCCACTTGCCATTTCGGTCTAGGAACCTCTTTGATTATCGGCTAATCTAAAAGCAGCAATCCCTAGATTCAATCCTGACTATGAAACTGCAAGAACTTTTAACAACTATCACTCCGGTTTCCCCGATTTCTTCTCCTATCGCTTCTATTACCGAGATTACAGGAATTTCCACCAACTCCCATGCTTGTCAACCGGGAGATTTATTTATCGGTTTACCCGGGACGCGGGTGGATGGGGGCGAATTTTGGCGTTCCGCTTTGGAAACCGGGGCCGTAGCGGCGATTATCTCCCCGGCAGCCGCAGCTAAATTTCCCCCTCCGGAGGATGCTTGCGTAATCGTTGTGGCAGATTTAGTTACTGCCACTGCTGCGATCGCTGCTAAATTCTATCATTATCCTGCCCAAACCCTAAAATTAATCGGTGTGACGGGAACCAACGGCAAAACCACCACCACCCATCTAATTGAATATTTTCTCAGCCAAGCAGGGATTCCCACCGCGTTATTCGGGACTCTTTACACCCGTTGGCAAGGATTCCAAGAAACCGCTAATCATACCACCCCTTTCGCTAACGAGTTACAAGCTAGTTTGGCCAAAGCGGTGAGCGCCGGCAATGAAATCGCCGTCATGGAAGTTAGTTCCCATGCACTGGACCAGGGACGGGTACAGGGTTGTACTTTTCCCGTGACGGTGTTTACCAATCTCACCAGGGACCATCTCGATTATCACCTCGATATGGAGGATTATTTTGCCGCTAAAGCTAAATTATTTAGTCCCGATTATCTGCAAGGTAAGGCGATTATTAACCTTGATGATGCCTATGGTCAACGTTTAGCGGCCTCCCTGTCTCCCCAACAGGTTTTAACCTATAGTGTGTCCGATGCTCGTGCCGATTTTTATACTAAAGATTTACACTATCAACCCACGGGAGTTCAAGGGGTGATGGTGACTCCCCAAGGAGAAATAGCCTTTGCTTCTCCTCTGGTGGGCCAATATAATCTAGCTAACCTGTTAGCGGCGGTGGCGGCAGTGTTAGAATGCGGTGTAGATTTAGGGAAGGTAATCAGTCAAATTCCCCAGTTTTCAGGAGTACCGGGGCGGATGGAACGGGTTAGCACCGCTCCCGACCAAGATATCAGCGTCATTGTCGATTATGCCCATACTCCCGACAGTTTAGAGAATGTTTTAAAAGCTTCCCGACCCTTTATTTCTGGTCGGATGATTTGTGTTTTTGGTTGTGGCGGCGATCGCGATCAAACAAAACGGCCGTTAATGGGTAAAATAGCCGCAGAATTAGCAGATTTAGCCATAGTTACCTCTGATAATCCCCGCACAGAGTCTCCCGAACGAATCCTTGAGGATATTATCGCTGGCATTCCCTCAGAAATTACCGTGCAGGTAATTAGCGATCGCGCTTTAGCCATTGACACCGCTATTCAAGCAGCACAACCGGGAGATGGAGTAATTATTGCGGGTAAAGGTCACGAAGATTATCAAATTTTGGGGACAGAAAAAATCCATTTCGATGACCGCGAACAGGCCCGGGCCGCTTTGATGAAAGGGAAAAAGTGATTAGGGGTGTTGAATTATCAAGAAAAGCTAAGATTAGTTGACAATTGGCAGCAGTGGTCAATGTTAAAATATGTGATATACTAGGAAAGTTTAGGTGAAAATCCTAGTCAGGGAGCAACCGCTATCTTGATAAGTTGCCCCTGCGTCAACTAAGCAATGACACAAAAAAGGAGTTACACTCACCTTAAATGTCGGCATTCCTCCCCCGCTAACCCGTAGGGTGTAACGGGGGAGGAATGCCGACCAGTATAAAACGAGCGTAGCGCATCAACCCTAAATATGTTATGCTTTTCACCGTAGTGAGTCTTTCTGGAACCGTGGAACAAGTCCTGACCCTAGTAGTAAAGCTTCAAGTGGGTAGCGAACAACAACAAGTTCTGTCCGATACCTGTTCGGCTTTTGCGTCAGCTTGTAACTGGATTAACGAGAACGTCAATCCCCGGCTGACTAACCGGAACTCGATTCAAGCTGTCTGTTATCAGGACGTTAAGGAGCGGTTCGGACTGACGGCTAACCACGTTGTCAGAGCTTGCGGTCGGGTGGCGGCTAATCGTTTGACAGCAAAACAGAAGGGGAAGAAAGTTAAGAATTTCACCCCGACAAGCTTCGATTGCGACGCTCGAACCTTCCGTTTTGTCGAGAAAGATTGGGCGATTACTGTTAGCACCACGGGAAAACGGCTAACCCTTCCCCTGAGAGCCAGTAACTACCATCGGGGGAAACTTACCCGGCA
>SFAU01000017.1 GCA_007096045.1 Microcystis novacekii Mn_MB_F_20050700_S1
GTCAATCAAGTTTTATGGAAATATAACGATGGTAATTATCTGCATCTGTGGACATTGGATAGTAACTGGAATTGGCAATCTTCCACTGGATGGTGGGGATTAAACTCATCGGAAGCATTTACTCAAGAAACCAATTTCCAACAAGATTTTAATGGTGATAATCAGATTGGTAATCCCTCCCTAGGTATTCTAGCGGTTTCTGCTAACGTCCCAGAACCCATTATCGGGTCATCAAACGATGATATTATCACTGGTACTGCGGACAATAATATTCTAATTGGGGGCTTAGGTAAGGATACCATAACGGGGGGTGCAGGTAGCGATCGCTTTACCTTCAACAACCGCAATGAAGGGATTGATACAATTACTGATTTCCTCTCCAGTCAGGGGGATAAAATTGCTGTCTCTGCTGCGGGTTTTGGCGGTGGTTTAGCAGCAGGAGTTGCGATTACAACCGCTCAATTTGTGTTAGGAACAACTGCCTTAAATGCCAGCAATCGCTTTATTTATAATACAATCACTGGAGGACTATTCTTTGATGGGGACGGGACAGGTACACTAGCAGCCATTCAAATTGCAACTCTTAGTTCTAAACCCACTCTTACCGCCTCTGATATACTTGTATTAGTTTAATCTTAATACAGCTTGTCGGGTGCGTGTTTGTGGTTAAAAAGAGCTGTAAGCGTTTTCAACACCCTAGGAGAGGGGAATTATGAATTATGAATTATGAATTGGGGAGAAGGGAGAGAAAAAGCTGATAACTGTTTACTGATCACTGATAACTGCTATTCATACAAAATCTCATCAAAACAAGCTTCTCCCACACTGGATAAAGTCCTAGCGGCAGCTTTATCGGTTTTCGACTTCTGCACGAGGGCGCGGAATTGCTGTAGATTGTAACGAGCTTGGAATTTTTTAATCGTGCAGTCGCATAGGTCTTTTGCCACATCAGCAGCTAATCCCTCCCCACGCGCTCTTTGTAAACATTCTTGACGATAACTGTCGAAAGTAGTGGCAGTATTAGAACTTTGGCTAAGGTAAACGGCATTATTAGCCTGTACTGGAAAGGATAAAGCCAATAAACCAATAAAAGTTAGTAAATACTTTTGATTTCTCATCATAATCGCTTGTTTAAGCCTGAAATACCCCACTAGATTAGAGAACCGCTGCATAAACTATAGATCGATCGCTTAACTCCTGGGTTCCACTCTTGGCAAACTGTCATCTGTTATGCTAGGATAAATAGTGCTTGATCGGCGCCATCGCCAAGTGGTAAGGCAGAGGTCTGCAAAACCTTTACCCCCAGTTCGAATCTGGGTGGCGCCTTGGAAAATATCGGCAATCTTTCTTTTATTACCTTGTCTAAATGAAGGTTTACCAAGGTTTTACTTGATAGGCTGCCACTAGATAGCGGAAAATATACTCGACTATCTCTAAATAATTCTCGGTAATTTCTAGAGACTCACCCCACACCGTCACGCCATGGTAAGAAATCAGTAAAGCGGGAATTTCTGGGGGGAAAGTTGACAATCTACTTTCTATTTCTGCGGCAATTTTCGGCACATCGAGATAGTTAGCAAAAACCGGCATAAATACTTGAGGATTTTCTACCCAAATACCTAAACCCTTCAACATTTCTAAGGGAGGTAACGATAACTTATCCTCACGAGCAAAACGGGAAACTAAATTCGCTTCCACCGAGTGAACATGATAACAAGCTTGTGCTTGGGGAAAGAGACAATAAATCACCTGATGAATGCTAGTTTCTGCCGAAGGACGATTATCCGGATGAGCTAATTCCCTGACTTTCCCGGTCAGATCCACGCGCACAAAATCCTCTTCTGTTAGTTTACCTTTACTTTTGCCACTGGCAGTAATCCAAAAACTATGATCATCAACTTTAGCGGATAAATTACCCGCTGTGCCAAGCATCCAACCCAGTTGATAAAATCTTCGGGCAGCTGCCACTAGAGATAGACGAGGATCGCTCATGGTTTTTAGAGATATGGTGCATAGGGACTGACTATTATAACAAGTTGAAGCGAGCAGACGACCCACTCCCCAGCAGATTTGATGAGGATGTCAATCCGGATAATCTCGCTCAAAACTAAAGCCAAGGCAGAATAGGGTGAGGAACCAGTTAGTCAAAAGAAGATTTAACCGTGGCAATGTGTTGGGAATGTGTTAGGTTAAAGATAATTGCAGCTTTGATGAATCGAGGGTTGAGCCGTGAATAACAACTTTTTCCGCAGCTATTCTGTCAATGATTCTGGTTTGGGTTGTTTCTTATCTTTGATTTTAGTCGGATTGTTGTTAGGCTCGATCGGACTGGGTTGGTTAGTCAATAGTTTTTTAATTCTCGTGGCATTCCTGATATTTTCCCCCGTCATTGCTTGGGGTGTTTTTCGCTGGTGGTTACGACGCAATTTAGTTGAAGATAGCTGTCCCGTCTGTAACTACGAATTTACCGGTTTTAATCGCACGGAATGCCAATGTCCTAACTGTGGTGAACCATTAAAAGTGGCAGGGGGTAAGTTTATTACTCTCACCCCTCCCGGTACGATCGATGTACAAGCGATCGAAGTACCTAGCCAACAGTTAGAAGATTAGGGTCAAACCATTACCATCTAGGCACGCGCACCAAACTGAAAGCGGGGGTTCTGAATTTTAACAATAACAGCAGTCCCAGCAGGTGAATTGACCAATGAACGAGAACTAAGCCCCAAATAATTGCAAAAATCAAACTACTAACGGCAAGAGCTTTAAAAATATCATTATCGGTCTTTTGATGCCAGAGAAGACTAAGGAAGGAAAGCAGTAGGAGTAGAAGCGGAAAAAGTGGGGAGAACATGGGGATCACCATTGGGTGAGGGGACTGTCTTCACATCCATAGCTTATCATTTTCCCTTTGCCGCTACGGGTAGCAGCGGCTACATTCCCCCCTATTTGTCATAAATCTTTAGAATCAAATTAAAAAGTTGACCGAAAAATTGGGTTTAAAGCCTCGCCCTTTTAGGGCGACTTTATCTGATGTATGATATTAAGAATAGCGGGCAGGGTAAGCAACCGCTTAAAAAACCCAGTCATCGCAGGATGAACGCACCTTGAAAACTAGAGTTATGGGGTTCTATAGGGGAATGCTCCTATAGGTAAAAGCTCTAAGCGTCAAGTACCAGAGAAACCAATTATTTTAGAGGTTTTGAACTGTATCGTAGGGCATACGAAAACAGGCTTCTGTAAGGGAGCGAAAGTCTGAGGAGAGAACCACCTCTGGGTGGGATTTCGCCAGGAATCTAATTCAAGTGGACTCGTTGAGCCAGAAATTCTCAGCAGTGATGCTAGAAGAATCCACGTCCGTTTACGGCGTGGGGTATGTCAAAAGCCAATCTTTTAGTATAAAGGTGGCGCGACAATCATCCTCATTGTAACGTAAAATAGCCGCCAATAAAGTCCGATCTCCTGTTTTTAACCACTGGTCATACCACCAAACGCATTGATCCCCGCTTACTCCTTGATCGCGCCATTGAAAGCCAATCCAGTTAGCGAGGGATTTTAAAGAATAACTTTCCACGGGAAAAGTTACCGAGTTAACTACATGATAGTGCAGATCAAAACAGCGAGAAACTAACTGATTAATCAAAGAAGAAGGAGTTTTATAAAGATAACCTAATCGCTTAATTGTTTCCACTTCGTACTCAGAAAAGTGAAAAATTGGGGCTTGATAATCCTGCATGACTAAGGTTAAGAATTCCTGCCAAATCCTGCCTTCATCTTCTGGCTTTTCTGCCAAAAAGGGATAAAATTGCTGGGTATTAACTCGATGGTCAACCCGTAAAACCCCCAAAAGATAATCTAAATTCTGTTCTGGTTCCGCTTCGATGTCAAAATAAAATTCAATCTCGGCCCTCGGTAGGGGAGACAAATAAGCAGTTTTCCCGTTGCTTTTGCGAAAGGCCCGATTTTCAATAATTGCTTGGGCCTGTAATTGTAACTGATTAGCCACCTCTAACCCCATCCCCTCCCCCATACGGGTAGGACAGGTAAGAGCTAGGGATTCCATAGTTGAAACCCCCAAAGACTGTAAAAATTGGTAACGACTGGGAGTCACCCCCGGGACTAAAGAAAGATGTTGACTCGCTTGGGCGATACCATAACAGTGACTATACCAATGACATAAACTGCAACGCTGACGCGAGATAAAAACTTCTGGTTCTTGGTGATTAATCACCATTTCGCCGAACTTTTTGATTATTTCCTCTAGTTTATTTAACCAGAGATTCAATTCCACCCGATAGCGATTATGACGACGTAGGACAATTTCCGCGTAATTGGGAAAAACTTCCTGCATACTGGCTAATAAATAGGCGTAAAAAGTAGCCAGCATTTTATATTCAGGCTTAGGACGGCGACCGAGTTGAATATTGAGGGGATAATAAACCCAATCGCCAAATTTCGACTCTCCTGCCTGTTTAATTAATAAATGCGGGGAACCGGTTAAAGAGACGGGATAGCCAGATTGTAAAAGGACTCCGTGATAAATACAGGATACCCCCTGACCCATCAAAGCTTCCGTTTCCCTAGCGGCGGCTAAAATATCAGTGGTGGGGGTAGTCAGGGAACAATAATCGGGATAGGAGTCTTGCAGGACTTGTTTAACGTGACTTTGACTCTCCTGGCGCAATTTAAGCAAAAAATCTCGCTCAGGGTCTTTTTCTTGGCTATTGCCGTAGAGATTTAAAAATGCACGGCGTTGACAACGTTGGTAGTCTAGAAGTAAATCATCGGTCAGTAGCATTCTATCAAGGGGAAAAGTTAAGCTTTCCTAGACCTGTAAGGTAAAGTAAAAAATAATAAACTTAAAAAAAGGAAACATTCCCAAGTGTGTTTCCTCTACTCTAATACTATTGTGACAATTGCGACTTAATCCGTCGATAGAATTCAGCCGTCGGTCGTTGGGAGTCAGGAAATGGGAAAATGGGTAATTCAACTAAAACCCTAAAACCCCAAAACCCAACACCTTCTAACTGATAACTGATAACTGATAACTGACCCCCCATCTCCTCACTTATGGGGAAGTGGGGGAGTGGGGAATTCAACTAAAACCCTAAAACCCCAAAACCCAACGCCTTCTAACTGATAACTGATAACTGACCCCCCATCTCCTCGCTTATGCAGAATTTAGACGAAAATAGCCTCGATTGCGCCGCTAGTAAACCAGATTTAGCCCAACAAAGACAGGAATTTCGGGGACTGAGCAATAAAGTTTATTTTAATTTCGGTGGTCAGGGAACCTTGCCCAAGGCCGGATTAGAAGCGATTATCGATGCCCATAATTTTCTCCAACAAAAGGGGCCTTTTTCAGGACGGGTAAACGATTGGATTACCAAAAAAACGGAACTTCTACGGCAAGAAATGGCTCAGGAATTGGGAATCAGCCCCAGTAATCTCTCTATCACCGAGGATGTCACTGTGGGCTGTAATATCGCCCTCTGGGGGGTTGATTGGCAAGCAGGGGAACATATTTTACTAACCGATTGTGAACACCCCGGAATTATCGCCACAGTTCGGGAAATTGCCCGTCGTTATCATCTGGAAATCTCCACTTGTCCTATTCGGGAAACTTTAAACGGCGGGAACCCCATAGAAGTCATTTCCGCTCATTTACGTCCAAAAACTAGGGTTTTGGTGGTTAGTCATGTTCTGTGGAATACTGGACAGGTTTTACCCCTCAAGGAAATCTCGCAGCTTTGTCATGATAATTCTGTCACCGAAAAACCCGTTTTAGTGGTGGTGGATGCTGCCCAATCCGTTGGTTGTTTGCCCTTAGATTTAAGGGCTACTGCCGCCGATTGTTATGCTTTTACGGGTCATAAATGGTGGTGTGGACCAGCCGGTGTGGGGGGATTGTATATTCGTCCCGAAATTTTCCCTAGTTTACAGCCCACTTTTATCGGTTGGCGGGGTATTGAAACAGATAACCGAGGACAGCCTATCGGTTGGAAACCGGATGCCAGACGCTTTGAAGTGGCCACTTCTGCCTATCCTCAATTTGAGGGTTTAAGGGCAACTATTGCGGTACATAACGCTTGGGGTGATGGGGGACAAAGATACGCAAAAATCTGTCAATTAGCGGCTTATCTCTGGGGAGAATTAAAAACGATTAAAGGTGTGAAATGTTTAAAAAATTCTCCGCCAGAATCCGGTTTAATTTCCTTTCAAATTGACTCGGCCATCACCCCACAAAATTTAGTGCAACAGCTAGAAAAACAAGGGTTTTTACTGCGAACTCTCCTCGACCCCCTCTGTGTGCGTGCCTGTGTTCATTATTTCACTTTGCCCTCAGAAATCGAGCAGTTAGTAGCAGCTATCAAAAAGTTAGTTTAAACGGGGTCGGGGATATTTTTATCCCTCGGCCATTAAGCGCAATAATTCGTCAGTGGATAGCTTGCCGCTTGCGTCAGTCCCCTCTAATAAACTATCGGCGAGATCGCGTTTATGATGGTGCAGATCGACAATTTTTTCCTCGATCGTATCCTTGGCCACTAAGCGATAAATCGTCACCGGACGTTTTTGGCCGATGCGGTGAGCGCGATCAGAGGCCTGATCCTCCACAGCGGGATTCCACCAGGGATCAAGATGAATAACGTAATCGGCCGCGGTCAGATTTAATCCTGTCCCCCCGGCTTTTAAACTAATTAAAAATACGTCCCCTTCCCCCGCTTGAAACGCTTTCACCTGTTTCTGCCGATCGCCGGCTGGGGTACTACCATCGAGGTATTGATATTTTATCTGCCTTTGATCGAGATAACTGCGGATAATCGCTAAATGATCGACAAATTGACTAAATACCAACGCTTTATGCTGATTATCCAATAACTCATCCAGAATTTCCCCGAAACGGGACAATTTTGAGCCGGGTAAATCCAAATCTGGAGCCACTAACTGCGGGTGACAGCAGGCCCGGCGTAATTTCATAATCTCTGCCAGTACCTGGAGATGTTTCGCCCCGGCGGTACTGTCACTCTCGCTTAATTTCTCCAAAGCACGCCGCCGTAAGGCCTCGTAAAACGCCTTCTCCTCGACGCTTAACTCGATCGGGACTAAAATCTCGGTACGGGGCGGTAATTCCGCCAGAACTTGGTTTTTGGTGCGTCGAAGCAGGAAAGGCCGCACCAGTTTTTTTAACTGTTCGCGAGCGGTTTTATCGCCGTATTTTTCGATCGGGGTGGCGAAACGGCGATCAAAACTTTCCAAGGAGCCCAACAATCCGGGGTTAATAAAACGGAAAAGATTCCATAATTCCCCTAAATGATTCTCGATCGGTGTTCCCGTGGTGATTAATTTAAAATCCCCCCGCAGATTCATCGCTGCTTTCGATCGCTTGGTGGAGAAATTCTTAATCGCTTGGGCCTCATCGAGAACGATTGTCCGCCATTCCACCCCGGACAACATGGTAGCCACTTCTTCCTGCTGTAATAACCCATAGCTACACACCAACAGATCAAAAGGTTGCAGTCGATCGAGTAGCGCTTGCCGATCGCCTGTTCCCAATTGGATGATATTTAAGGTGGGTGCGAACCTTTCCGCCTCACTAATCCAGTTCAAACATACTGAAGTAGGAGCGATCGCTAAAGTCGGACCCTCCGAGGCGCGGGTTAGGATCACTGCCAGGGCCTGTAAAGTTTTCCCTAATCCCATATCATCGGCCAAACAGGCCCCGGCCCCCCACCGGGCCAGCCTAGCTAACCAACGAAAGCCTTCCAATTGATAGTCGCGCAATTCTGCCTGTAGAGTTGAGGGGACTTCCGGGATAAAATCCTGACTCTCCTGAAAGCGTTGTAAATTATCGCGCCAACGTTTATCGGCCTTGAGTTGTCCCACTTCCTCGCTGAGTTCCGAGAGAATCGGGGCAGCGAAGGGATGAAACCGCAAACCGTCGCCGGACTTTTCCGAGAAAGCGCGCATTTCCTGTAACCGTTCCCGAAATGCCTCGGTTAGGGCGAGAAATTGACCATCTCCGAGGGGAATAAACCGCCCTGGCGATCCCTCTAGCAATTTCATCAACTCCTGCATACTCAGGACTGATTTCTCCTCTAGGTGCAGTTCCCCACTGACGGCAAACCAATCCCGTTGACTGTGGATATTTAGGTGTAGGTCTTGTAATCGAAGCTGACGCGACACCCGCCATTTTTCCCCTTCTGGCCATTCCACAAGGACGCTATCGTTTAATTCCCGCAATTCCAGCAGTAGATCTAGACAATCCTCTGGATTTTCTAGCCGCCACTCCCCATTTTCTTCCTCAAAACTGATCAGGATCGGACAAGAATCGATCGCTGTTTGGGCCAGTTTTTTCTCTAGGGCCAGATCCCTAGTGGTTTGCAGCCGTTCCCCCTCGATCTCGGCGATCACTGTTTCCCCACCCTTTCCAGGCCGGAAGTAGGGACCGGCTGCCCCAAAAGGACGGCTGAGAACCGCCACTTTTAAACCCTCTCCGGCCGGTAAGAGATGAATCCGGGGTTGACTATCGGCTGCCACTGACCGGGCTGCTTTTCCTCCCCCGATATCGGAATGTACTGTCACCATCCCGGACAGGGAATTGATCGCGGCCAGGACTTTTTCCCGGCCCTTGTTGGGGACTTCTAGGCGGTTGCTTTTGCCGATAATGTCGGCGATGCTTCGGTGTTCCGGCTTGACTTCGATTACCTTAACGCGAGTGGGGGTTTCTTTCCAAATCAGCACTTCTTGGCGATCGCTGAGATCGGGCAGTAAAGACAGGATTAATTTACCCGATTTTTCCTTTCTTACTCGCAATTCTGGTTCCCCGGCGACGATTTCTACCCTCGTTCCGGGGGAATCTTCCCAGAACACCAGGGGATGACCGATCAGTTCGATAATGGCCCGGCGCTCAAAGTGATACTCGTTCTGGCCATAGTAACTGGATTCCACGAAGATATGGGCGCAAATTTTCAGGTCTTGCGGGGTTAAATAGTCAATTTCCCCAGTTTTTCGCAGACGTTTAAGGGAGACGGGACGGCCACGACTCCAATTACCCCGCGCGTCGAGTTTTTGTTCTTTTGGTTGCAGCAAATAATCCTCGGAATGGATAGTGAGAAACCAAGCAAGGCGGACGACGGGGTTAGATTTACCCGGGGTTGGTGTTGGCGCGCACAGATTAGTCAAGGCATTCAGGCACAGTTGCCAAGCTTCTTGGGGTTCGATCGCATTTACTAGGGGGGAAGGGAGATGCCATTTTATAACCACCTCCGCTTCTGGCGCTCGATCGAGTCGGGACAGTAGGGCCCCGGTTTCTAGGGCTAACCAATGGTAGCCGGCCGCCTTGGCATCTTTGTAGAGGGGCAAGAGTAGGCGGGGCAGATGTTTTTTAGCGATGTCGCTGCTCATCCAGTAGAGACAGATACTACAGATAAGAGTCTCTAGACCCTGGCCCATTTGGTAGGGATTGATCGTCGCATCGATGATTGCGTCTTTGGCCTGCATATCTCCCTGACGGGCAGCGATGATTTTTTCCAGACGGGCATAGATAGGACTGAAAGGATGATCGTTTTGACGCGTCACCCAACTGGTATAGCTGGCGGCTTCGGCGAGACGTTCGGGGGTTCCTTCTTTGAGGAGGGCGAAAATAAAGGAGAAGCCGCTAATCGAAGAAAAATAGATTTTTTGTTTTCCTTTGGCTTTTTTTAGGGCTTTAAGGGCGAGGGTATATTCTTGGATCGCTTTGCTGTTTTCCCCCCCTAGAAAGGCAATCCAACCCCGGATCGCCCCGATTGCTGCTGCTTGGCTTTCCGGAAAGGGGCGATCGAGATACCGACGCACTTTATCGCTTTGTCCTCGGATGATTGCCTGTTCGAGCCACAAATGGGCTTCGGAAACACTGGTCTGGTCTTGACAGAGTTCTTCTAGGAGGGAAAAAGCTCCATCGGCGCGAGTTATTTTTTCAAAAGCCTTGACAAGAATGCTATTTAGTGCTAGGGCTTGAAATTTGGTCGGTTGCGTCCGTAACCAATCCCCATCGAAGGGGTTATCGTAGATGAGGATAAGAAGGTCTTCTAGGCTGGTTTTTGAGGAGGAATAGCTGGTTTTCTGATAATCGGCGATTTGTTGTTCGATCAAGTCGAAATCCTGACTATAGATGGCCAGACGGATTTCTCGGATTAATTGCTCTTTTCCCTGAAAAACTAGGCTTTCATCCCAACGAGTTCGGGGTTGCGGCAGTTTTGCCTTGATAATCTCGGCAAAACGCTTGAATTCTCCCTTACTAACGCTATCACGGCTGGCAATCTCGACGAGGAGGGGATGACAGCGCGGCCCGTAGCCTTTGTCCTGGGTGATCACTTCCGCTTCTAGGAGGAGATCTAAATGGGATTTCAGGGTTTGGCCGTTAAATCGCCGGTTGTTCTCGTCGCGGTAATGAGCTTGATTTAAACAGTCTAGAAAAGTGCTGCGGGCGATCGGTTCATAGATTAGGGAAAAAAAACGGACGATTACCTGATCGAGTGCCGATAATTGTTGGTAGCGTTCGATGAGTTGGCGGCGGATTTGCTCGATATCTTTCATATTCGGTTATATTCGCTGATAATCCTAATCTTTTTGCGGGGATATGGCGGCAATTTATGGACGGGTTTCCAAAAAAGGTTCGATATCGATCGGGAACCAATCCCCGTCTAATACCTGTTCGAGAGTGAATATAGACTCTAGGGGAATCGCATTTTTATCGACGATTCTGGCGTTAATCAGGGATTTTCTAGCGGTTAAATAGGCTTTTTCCCAAGAATCGCGGGCATGGTTGACGAGGGTGGCACTATCTATTTTTTGTTCTAATTGCGATCGGAAAGCCGCGATCTCCACTATCCAGTGACGGGCATTCCGTTCTTTTTCCGATTCCCAATAGGATAGTTTGAGCAAGTGTTCGATTAAAACGGTTAATAAACTCGTTATTGCCTGTCTCTCGCTTTTTCCCATGCACTCTACTTCCTCGATCAGGTTTTCCCAGTCCACCCTGTCAAACTCTTTTCGCTTTAACAGTTCGGCGGTTTTTTCCGTCCAGAGAACAAAATCTTCCTCGTAGAGAGCGGTCATCATAGATTTCTCATCCCGACCGGGAGCGCGGGGTAATGGCTCGATTATAACGCTCGATCGCTATCCTCGATCAGCTTCTAGTCCGGGGAATTTTTGCCAAGTTAGAGATTTATCCCTTAGCACAAGTTGTTCTTTTTGTCAAGAAAACTTTTTCTTTTTAACAAAAGTACACAAACATTTTGATCAACCTTATTGACGATGTTATTTTGGGACTAGAGGGCAAAGATAAAGTCGCTGCTAGAATTTAATTTTCAGACAAGTAAGCAGGAGCAGAAATTATGACCTTTACACCAGCTATTGATCCAGATATTGAATACCCCGATAGTGACGGTAAACCCATGGCCGATAATACCGAACAATACGAATGGATCGTTAAAATCAAAGAAAACCTTGAAATTCTCTTTGCTAATTCCCCTAACGTTTTTATTGCGGGGGATCTGCTCTGGTATCCTGTCCAAGATAAAAAAATTACTGGACCGGTTGCTCCCGATGTTATGGTAGTATTTGGTCGTCCGAAAGGAAGAAGGGGTTCCTATAAACAATGGCAAGAAGATAACATTGCTCCTCAAGTAGTTTTTGAAAT